>CAZAVT010000049.1:0-14308 GCA_964488395.1 uncultured Burkholderiaceae bacterium
TGCAAGCGACGCCCCAGAAAACACCATGCCAGCGTTTCAACGCGCAATAGACCTGGGCTATCGCTACATCGATTCGCCAGTGATCGTGCCTGACGGCACCGCCGAGCCGCCGGACGACCCGGCCCAGGTGGTTCCCAGCACCTGGCCGGGATCGCGTGCACCGCATGCCTGGCTGGGTGCCGACCAGAGCCTGCGCGGCACCAGCACGCTCGACTGGTTCGGCCGGGGCTGGGTCCTGGTCCAGGCCTGCGGCGCTGACCAGACGTCGTCAATGACCACGGGCGCCGCCTTGGGCGAGGCGTTTTCCAGCTACGGGGTCTCGCTCGAACGGCGCATCCTGCCGAGCCCGGCCCACGACCGCCTCTATGAGCGAGCCTGGGTGCTGATCCGACCCGACGGACATGTCGCCTGGCGAGGCGACACCGCACCCGATTCGCCAGGCGCGCTGGCGGCGACCGTCCTTGGTCATGCGCAGGCCAAGGCACCACCCGCGTAACGAGAGGCCCTGACTTTCCCCTGCCCCTGTCACGCCGTTTGGCGGCTCGGGTGCGCTCGGCAGTACACTTTCGGGTCTGAAGCCGGACTGGACATCAGGACAAGAGCCGGCCGTGACCCACAACACCGAACCGGAGACCCACATGACCATCAGCCGTCGAACATTGCTTGCAGGCGCCGGCGCGCTCGCTAGCCTTCCGGCATTGCCTTCTGCGTTTGCCCAGTCCGCGCCACTCATCAAGGTGGCGACCTTCGTGCCCGAACAGTCGGTGGGCGTCGCCAAGGTCATTCGACCCTGGATGAACGCTGCCCAGCAGGACGCAGGCAGCAAGGCCCGCTTTCAGGGCTTCTGGGGCGGCTCACTCGGCAAGGACGCGTTCAAGCAGTTCGACCTGGTTCGAGCGGGCGTCGCCGATGTCGCCTGGATCCTGCCGGGCTACCACGGTCGGCAGTTCGAGGACATGCAGCTATTTGAGCTGCCTTTCCTGTTCGAAAATGCAACCGAGGCCGCTCTGGTGGGTTGGCACCTGAGCGAGAAGAAGCTACTGCGCGGCCTGGAAGATGTCCATTTGGTGGGGTTTTTCGCCTCTGAAGTCTCCAATGTCTGGATGGCCAATCCACTCAAGTCCCTGGACGAGCTCAAAGGCAAGAAGATCCGGTCGGTCGGGGCAGTCCATGCAGAGTGGTTGAAAGTGATGGGCGCGAGCGCCGAAACCATGGACAGTCCGGAAATGAACGAGGGTCTGCAGCGCCGCACCCTGGATGGAGTGATCCAGAGCTGGTCGGGCATGCGGACCTTCAAGACCCTACCGCTGGTTCGCCAGAATCAGCTCGCGCCGATCGGCGTGATTCCCTTCCTGTTGCTCATGAATCGCAAGACCTTCGACGGTCTGCCGGCCGATGTACAAGAAGCCGTGATGAAGCACGGCGGCGCGAGCTTCGCGCGCAGCGCAGGGGCTGCTTACGAGGGGGTGGGCGAGGAGATTCGGGCCAGTGTCGAAAAGGAGGGCAAGATCCAGCTCGCGGCGCTCCCGCCTGCGGACAAGGCGCGCTTTGCCGAGCAGGCTCAGGCCGTTCACAAATGGTGGATCCAGAAGTCGCCCAACGGCGAGAAGATCTACGCTGAGACGGTTGCTCAATTGAAGAAAATTCGCGGCTGAGGCTCGCGTCGTGCCGAGCCCCCTCTTCAGGCAATTCGAGCGGTTGACCGATCGCCTCGCACTGCTGGGCTTTACCGGGCTGTGCGTGGCGGCGGCACTCACCACTTACGAGGGGGCCGCCCGCTTTCTCGACTGGCCGCGTTTGCCAGGCCTCACCGATATCCTGAGTCTGGTGATGGCCGTCATTATCGCCTCGGCGTTTCCTTCCGGACTCCTCGCGCAGACCAACGTGACCATTCGATTCCTCGGCAAGGCGTTGCCCCGATCGGGCTATCGCCTGCTCGAGATCTTCGGCCACACCGTGACGCTGATCTTCTTTACCCTGATGACCTGGCAATTTTTTCTGTTCGTGCTCGATCAGCATGGGCGCGGCGCGACGACGCGGACCATCGAAGTGCCTGTGGCACCGGCCTGGCTCCTCGCCACGCTGGTGCTCGCCGTCGCCATCCCCGCCCAGCTGTTGGTGATCGGGCGCTGGATGGATGCGCTGCGCGGCCGGGCCGAAGAACCGGAGCACTGACCCCACCATGGATCCCCTGCTCACCGGCCTCGCGGGGCTCGGACTGATGTTCGCGCTGATCGCGCTCCATGTGCCAATCGGTATTGCGATGGGTATGGCCGGACTGATTGGCTGCGGCCTGATCATCGGTTGGGATCCAGCGCTATCGCTGCTATCGACCGAACCGTCCAGCGCGCTCGGTAGCCTTGCGCTGTCGGTCATCCCGCTCTTTCTGTTGATGGGCAATTTTGCCCATGCTGGCGGACTGTCGACCGAGCTCTATCGGGTCGCGGGCGCCTTTTTCGGGCATCGGCCCGGAGGGCTCGCCATCTCAACCGTGCTGGGCTGCGCGGGATTTGGCGCCGTCTGTGGGTCATCGGTCGCGACGGCCGCGACCATGTCCCGAATCGCTCTGCCGGAAATGACCTCGCATCGCTATGGCGAGGGGTTTGCGGCGGCGACCATCGCCACAGGCGGCACCCTGGGCATCATCATCCCGCCCTCGGTGATCCTGGTGCTCTATGGCGTGCTCACCGAAAACTCCATCACCGCGCTGTTCGTCGCCTCGGTGATCCCGGGTCTGGTGACCGTGGTGTTCTACGTCGTCGCCGTGGCGATCTACGCAAGGCTCTACCCCAGCGACGCGCCGACCGGGCCACGAAGCGACTGGCAAACCCGCTGGAGAACGGTCAAGGAATGCTGGGCGGTGATGCTTCTCGCCATCGCCGTCGGTGTTGGTATCTACTCCGGTGTCTTCACCGTCACCGAGGCTGCGTCGGTGGGCGCGACCTTTGCCTTCTTCATCGCTCTGGCCCGCGGCAGGATGACGATGGCCCGATTCGTCGAATCGATCCGCGACACGGTAACCTCCACCTCGCTGATCTTCGTGATCATCATCGGTGCGTCGGTGTTCAGCTACTTCGTCACTCTGTCGGGTCTTCCCCAGGCGATCGTCCAATGGATCGAATCGCTTGGCGTCGCACCGCTCGTCGTGATCGTGATGCTGCAGATCATGTACCTGATCGCCGGTGCGATCTTTGACGAGATCGCAGCGATGGTGATCACCCTACCCTTCGTCTATCCGCTCATCACCGGCCTGGGCTTCGATCCGCTTTGGTGGGGCGTGGTGAACGTGGTACTGATCAGCATGGGGATGATCATCCCGCCGATCGGCATCAACGTGTTCGTTGTGCAATCGATGGCCACCCATATCCCGCTGACCAGCATCTATCGCGGCATCACCCCGTTCGTGGTCGCTGACGTCGGACGGCTGGCGCTGATCACGCTGGCGCCCTCGCTCTGCACCTGGCTTCCCAAGGCAAGCGGCTGGTCCTGAATGAGGTTGCCTTGAGCATTGACCGCCCGCAACTGTCCCATCCGGACGTGGAATCGAGGGTCTCAGCCGCACCGTCGACCGCATCGGGGACCGAGGCTGACCATGCCCGCGCGGCGTTGACAACCCTGCAGCGCAGCCTGCGCGATAGCAGCGGGCGGATCCATACTGGCCTCTTGCGGCTGCGTCGCAATGCAGCCGGGCCGCTTCCGCAGTTCGAGCACCAGTCCTCGTTTCACCTCAAACGCCCGAGCCGTACGCAACTGCAGGAGACCGCGCAGGCACTGCTGCGTCTTTTCGAGAGTGCCGGTATGCCCGCACAGGCACAGGTCCAGCTCGAGCGTTATCTGCGCGACAACGGTGATCGCGCCCAGGTCGGGCGCATCGCCGCATTACTCGACGAGCACCTGCCGGCCACGGTCATTCACGCGACACCCGCCCTGCACGGCTCTTCCGGAGACTGATTCATGACCACGCTTTACGTCGACTCGAACTTCTACAGCCCCTATGCGCTCTCGGCCTTCGTGGCAGCGGTCGAGAAGGGTGTGGCGTTCACCCTCCAGACGGTCGACCTGAACCAACCCGCTCGCGCCCGTGGCAACGCTTTTGTGCGGGCCTCGCTGAGCGCTCGCGTACCGGCGCTTGAGCATGGGGACTTCATGCTGGTGGAGTCCTCGGCGATTGCCGAATACCTCGACGAGGCCTTCGAAGGACCTCGCCTGTACCCGGCCGATGCCCAGGCGCGTGCGCGGGCCCGTATGGTGCAGGCGTGGATCCGCAGCGACATGATGGTGCTGCGCAAGGAACGGTCGAGTCACGGCGTTTTCCAAGGGTTCGGCCAAACCGCGCCGCTGAGCGAGGAGGCGCAACAGGCCGCGAACAAGCTGCTCGCGGGTGCCACCGCCCTGCTCGCCCATGGCGGCGAGCACCTGTTCGGCAGCTGGTCCATCGCCGACACGGATCTGGCGATGATGCTGATGCGGCTTGCGGCAAGCGGTGAGCCGATCGGCGATGCCTTGCTCGCCTACACCCGGCGGCAATGGTCGCGCGCCTCGGTACAGAGCTGGCTCGAAAAAGGCGGACATTCGCCCCGTCAGATCTGATGAGGGTTCTTCAAGGTGGCCCCGCCAACCGACGGGGCCAGGATTCAGAGCAGCCCGTGAGGAGTTCATCCATGGCTATCCCACTTGCCCCAAAAGCGCTGCTTCGAGGCGCGGCGGGTCTTGCACTCACTCTGGCCACGGCGTGCGCGGCCGCACAGACCGTCACGGTGGTCACCTCCTTCCCGAAGGAACTCACCGCCGCGTACAAGGCGGCGTTCGAGAAGGCTAACCCGGGCACCCGAGTGGAAATCCTCAATAAGGGCACCGCCGCCGGCGTGGCCTTCGTGCGCGAGACCTCGCCAGGCAATCGGGCCGAAGTGTTCTGGGCGTCTGCGCCCGACGCCTTCGAGGTCATGGCCAAGGATGGCTTGCTCCAGGCCTACGACCCCGGTATTCAGGTGCCGGAAAAGATCGGCAATTACCCGATTAACGATCCTCAGGGCTTTTACCGTGGGCAGGCGCTCGCCGGTTACGGGATCATGTGGAACACCCGCTACCTGCGAGCGAACAAGTTGCCCGAACCTCGTGAATGGGCCGACCTGATCCGGCCGGTCTATTTCGGCCACATCGCAACCTCCTCGCCCTCGCGCTCGGGGACCACGCATCTCACCATCGAGACGATCCTGCAGGGCGAGGGCTGGGAGCAGGGCTGGGCGCAGGTCCTGCAGATGGCCGGCAACTGTGCAGCGATCACTGAACGCAGTTTCGGCGTGCCTGACGGCGTCTCCAACGGCCAATTCGGCATCGGTATCGTGATCGATTTCTTCGGACTGGCCGCCCGCAACTCGGGGTTTCCTGTCGAGTTCGTCTATCCGTCGATGACCTCGATCGTGCCGGCCAATATCGGCCTGGTCGCCGGCGCGAAGGACCCCGAGATCGGTCGCCGATTCATTCGCTTCACACTCTCACCCGAAGGCCAGCAGCTGCTGCTGGACCCCAAGATCAGCCGTCTGCCGGTGTTGCCCGAGACGTATCGCAAAGCCCCGCCCGGCTACCCCGACCCGTACAGCGGCAAGATCCAGGCCAAGGTCAATTTCGATACCGACGTGTCCGAGCGGCGCTACTACCTCGTGTCAGCACTCTTTGATCACACAATCACTTTTCGCCACAAGGAACTGGTGGCAGCGACGCGTGCGATCCACGAAGCGAGCGCCCGACTCGCGAGTCGACCGAACGCCGAAGGCAAGCGCCTGCTCGACGAGGCGCGCCGGCTCGCCTTCACCCCGGTGGTTGGCGAGGACAAGGTTCGGGACGACGCGTTTGTCGCAGTGTTTCGAGACACCAAGCGCAGCGCCGAGAAACAAAAGCAGATGACCGCGCTCGAAGAGTACTGGGGCCGTGAAGCGCGGCGCAACTACGAACAGGCCACCGAACTTGCCCGCAAGGCTGCGGCGCTCGCCCGTTGAGCCGCACGAACTGGCCCGCAACGCTGATCGCTCTCGCGATTGGGGCTTTTCTCATCCTGTTCCTGATCGTGCCGGTGTTCTCGGTCGTGAAAGCGGCCTTCACGACCCCGCAGGGCGGATTGACGCTGGCGCATTTGCTGGGTTTTTTCCAGCTCTCGCTGATGCGGGAGTCGTTCCTCAACAGCCTCTACGTGGCGGGTATGACAGTGCTCCTGTCAACCCTGATCGCGGTGCCGCTGGCGTATTTCACTGTGCGCTTTCATTTCCGAGGCGGCATCCTGATTCAGACCCTCGGGGTGTTGCCGCTCATCATGCCGGCTTTCGTTGGCGCCTCAGCGATGCAATTGCTGTTCGGCCGCTCGGGCTCGGTCAACCTGCTGCTCAACGACTGGTTCGGCTTCACGGTGCCCATCATGCAGGGGCTGAACGGGGTGATTTTCGTCGAGACGCTGCACTACTTCCCGTTCATCCTGCTCAATCTGTCTGTCGCACTGGCCAACATCGATGTGGCGATGGAGGAGTCCGCACAAAACCTCGGCTCACGCGGCTGGCGATTGTTCCGACGGGTTGTCTTTCCTCTGGCGCTGCCGGGTTACATCGCAGGAGCCTCGCTGGTATTCGTCAAGGTCTTTGATGACCTTGGGACGCCCCTGGTCCTGAATGTGACCAACATGCTGGCACCCCAAGCGTATCTGCGGGTCACCTCCGTCGGACTGGAAGATCCGATCGGTTATGTCATCTGCGTGATCCTGGTGCTCTTCTCGATCGCCGCGATGGGAGGGGCGATGTGGTTTCTGAAGGGGCGCGATTTCTCGACCATCCAGCGCGGCGGACAGTCCCTGAGAAAGCGCAAGCTCAGCCCGACCCAGGAGCTCCTGGCTTGGAGCGGGATTGGGCTGATGCTGCTTCTCGTCCTGTCGCCGCATCTGGGCGTGTTACTGCTGTCATTTGCCAAGGTCTGGAGCTTCAGCGTGCTCCCCGATGCCTGGACGCTCGATCACTACGCCGTGGTGTTCCGAGACTCGACACGCATGATCATCAACACCCTGGTTTACTGCGGGGTGGCGGCTCTGATCGACGTGATCCTGGGGACTGCGATCGCCTACATCGTGCTTCGAACCGCCGTCCCGGGCCGACGTCTGCTCGATCACATGGCGAGCGTCGCTCTCGCCATGCCGGGCGTGGTGTTGGGCATCGGCTATCTGCGGACCTTCCGGGATGTGACCATCCCTGGCACGGACACGGCACTGATCGCAAGCGGACTGATCTTCATTCTCGCCTACGCGATCAGGCGCCTGCCATACGCGCTACGCTCCTGCACGGCGGCCCTCCAGCAAGTGCACCTGTCGATGGAAGAGGCCGCCCAGAGCCTGGGCGCGTCACGGCGACGGACCATCCTGCGGATCGTGGTCCCCCTGATGGCCGGCGGCATCATGGCCGGCTTTCTGACGAGCTTCATCACGGCAGCCGTCGAGATCTCCGAGACGATCCTGCTGACCACGCGGGAGAGCCTCGCGCCGATGTCCTACGGGATTTACCTTTATATGCAGTCGATTGCTGGTCGCGGGCCTGGCGCTGCGCTGGGGGTGATCGCGGTCCTGATGGTGGCGCTGGGCACCTGGCTCTCGCACCGCGTCATCGCCTCGCGCGAAGTTCGCCAGCCCGCGATGAGTGGCACGACGACCTGAGACGAGACCATCGAAGCCGACAAGGTCCTACCCATGAATCATCCCGTTCGAGTCGAGGCGCGTGCCATCAGCCTCTCCTTTGGCGAGACCCAGGTGCTGCGCGACATTGATGTCGTGATCGAGCCAGGCGAATTCTTTGCGTTGCTGGGGCCCTCGGGCTGCGGCAAGTCGACACTGTTGCGGCTGATCGCGGGGTTCAACCAGGCGCAAAGCGGCGCACTACTGGTCGACGGTGAGGACATCAGCCGGGTACCACCCTGGAAACGCAACGTGGGGATGGTGTTCCAGAGCTATGCGCTGTGGCCGCACATGACCGTCGCGCAAAACGTGGCCTTTGGGCTCGAGGAACGCCGGCTGCCCCGCGAGCAGATCGAGACGCGGGTCAGGCAAGCGCTCGAGCTGGTGGGACTCGAGGCCCTCGCGGCTCGACGCCCCGGCCAGCTCTCGGGAGGCCAGCAGCAACGGGTGGCGCTTGCTCGCACCCTCGCGATCGAGCCACGAGTGCTGCTGCTCGACGAGCCCCTGTCCAATCTCGATGCCAAGCTGCGAGTGCACATGCGGCGCGAATTGCTCACCATGCAGCGCAAGCTCGGTATCACGACCCTCTTTGTCACCCACGACCAAGAGGAAGCGATGACCACCGCCGATCGAATCGCGGTGATGAACGAGGGCGTGATCCAGCAGGTGGGCTCACCGGTCGAACTCTACGACCGCCCGGTGAATCGCTTCGTCGCAGAGTTCGTCGGCACCATTAACCTGCTGCCCGGCCGCTTGAGCACAGCCTCACTCGACTGCGCGCTCGGCCGTATCGGGCGAACGGCGTTGCGCCACGAGGTTCATGGTGAGGGGGAAGTGCTCGTGGCCATGCGCCCGCACAGTCTGCAGATCATCGCCGCGGCCGACTCCCGTCGGCAAGATCGATCCGACCTGCTGTGGCATGACGCGCAGGTCCTCGAACGGGAGTTTCTCGGTGAATTCATCCGGTACCGGGTCAGGACCGGGAGCACCGAATTGATCCTCGACGATGCGCATCGGGCTGGCGAGGCCGGCTATGGGCTCGGGAGCGGCGTGGCGATCGGCATCGACCCTGGGGCGATAGGGATCTTGCGTGGCTGAACGAGACCGTCAGCACCCGTGCAGGCCGGTCGGGTCTCATGCAAAGCCGTTCTGACCGCCTTATCATCCGGGTTGGCGGTCCGCACCGGCGAGCCCGCCTGATCCGATGCACTGGGTAGTTTCTTCAACCAGGGAGCTTCACATGCGTATCACGCGCGCCTTTTCGCTCGCCCTGACGGCGGGTCCGCTCGTCCTGGTGCTGGCCGCCTGTGGTGGTCCGAGCCGCACGGAGCTGGCCCGGGAAGTGGCCGAGCTCAAGCAGGCCTTGCAGACGCGAACCGACGAGGCGGGCGCCGCACAACAACGCATCCAGGCTGCACAAACCGAACTCGAAGCCGCCAAGCGCCAATTGGGCGAGTTGCAGCGCGCCAATGCTGCACTCCAGTCGGCGAGCGCGGACGCACAGCAGGCACGGCAGAGGCTCGACACGACCACGCGTGAGGTCGAATCGACGCGGCAGGAGCTCGCCGCCTCGCGCGAGGAAGTGACCGGTGTCAAGACACAGCTCGACGCGGCCCGCGATTCCAACCAGACCCTGAAGACCGAACTCAACGCGGCCCGCGATTCCAACCAGACCCTGAAGACCCAACTCGAGGCCGCCCAATCGCGGGTCGCTGCCCTCGAGGCGGAGCAAGTGGCGGTCACCGCGCGCAGCCAGGCGACGCTCAGTACTGCACAGCGCGAGCTGACGCAGGTGCGCAATGATCTCGATAGCGCCCGAAGCGACTGGGCCCGAGAGCGGGAACAGCTCACGACCGAGCTGGCCCAGGTCAAGCAGCGCTTCACCACCCTCGACGAGAGCCTGCGCAGCAATCAGCTCACGCTCGCCCAGGAGCAAGAGCGCGCCAGTACGCTCACCGAACGGCTCGCGGCAGCGCTCAAGGACCGCTCGAGTCTCTCCGGGCTCACCGAAGCGCAGAAACGCGAGCTCGACACCATCACTGCAGCGCTGAATGACGCCCAGGCCAAGATCGCCCGCTTCACAGGTGCGCGCGGCATCTACACCGTCAACGAGGGAGACTCGCTCTCATCGATCGCGCTCTACTTCTATCGCAATGCCAGCCGCTGGCCCTCGGTGCTCAGCGCTAATCGACATCTGATCAACCATCCGGACCTGATCTTTCCGGCAATGGTCCTGGTGATCCCGAAGTGAGCGAGGACCGCATGGCTGAAACCTCCGATCAGGGCTCCTTTGTCCTCACCCTCTCGTGCCCCGACCGGTCCGGGATCGTCCACGCCGTTTCCGGCTTTCTGCTGGAGCGAGCAGGCAACATCGTCGAGGCTGCTCAGTTCGGCGACACCACCACCGGACTGTTCTTCATGCGGGTTCGCTTCGAACTGCCCCCAGCCCAAGGCGATGCCGCGAGCCTCACGCAACAGTTCGCCGCCGTGGGCCAACGCTTCGACATGCGCTGGGCCGTCCACGATGTCGGCCGTCGACTGCCGACCCTGATCATGGTCTCCCGACTGGGTCACTGCCTCAATGACCTGCTGTTTCGCCATCGCAGCGGCCTCTTGCCCATCGATATCCGGGCGATCGTCTCGAATCACCGCGATTTCTACCAGATGGCGGCCAGCTACGACATCGCCTTTCACCACATCCCGGTGACGGCAGCGACCAAGCCGCAGGCCGAGCAGCGACTGCTCGAGATCGTCGACTCAGAGGGCGTCGAACTCGTGGTGCTGGCCCGCTACATGCAGGTACTCTCTGGCGACCTGTGTGCGCGCCTTTCGGGTCGGGCCATCAACATTCATCACTCGTTCCTGCCCAGCTTCAAGGGCGCCCGGCCTTACCAGCAAGCCCACGATCGGGGCGTGAAACTGATCGGCGCGACCGCCCATTACGTGACCACCGATCTCGACGAAGGGCCGATCATCGAGCAGGACATCGCCCGCGTTGATCACACTCGGGACGTCGCCGCGCTGACTGCCATGGGGCGGGACGTGGAAAGCGTGGTCCTCGCGCGCGCCGTCACCTGGCATGCGGAGCACCGGGTGCTTCTCAACGGCGGCAAGACGGTGGTGTTTCGCTGACACTCGCCTCGAGCGTCTCGAGGCGGGAGGCGAGCGCATCGATCGCCAGTCGGTGGATCTCGAGCTCGCCACGACCCACCACCGGCATCTCGCCACGTTCAACGGCGCTGGTGAGCATGAGGCTCAGCCGCGAAGCGAGCTCACCCAACCCCTGCGGGACGGATCGAAGCGCCCGTCCAATCCGATGGGCGGCAAGGTCACCCACCAGTCGGCTGAGATCCTCCTCCCAGTCCCACCGAAGCTTCTGCGCAAGCTCGGCGACGGTGGCCGCCAGCATCACGTCACCCTCGATCCGGAGATGGGATTGGAGCCCCGCCGCGCCCTCACGCCACAGCGCAGCCGCCGCATCGATCGACGGTCGAAGGATCATCCGGACTGCAGGCGGATCACCGCCATCCTCAGCGCCGAAACTGCCGTCTGCCTGAACGGTCAAGCGGATCGGCGGCGGAGCCCACCAGCCCTGCGGCCACTGCGGCGGGGGCGCCCATTCGAACTGAATCACCCGACCCGCATGCATGCGGAGCCGGTCGGCGGCCCATGGGTGCTGAGCAAGCAGATGGCCCAGCGCGGCCACCAGCGCGTCCCGCCCCCATCGAAATGGCAGGGGCCCTGCCGAAGCAGGGCCCCTGTTCTGTTGCAACGCCGCACCGTCGCCAGGCGTTGCGAACTCAGCGATCACGATCGGGACATCACTGATTCTGCTGGATACCAGCGAGCACCCAGCCACCCGAACCGCTGGCGGGCTTGGACAGGTTCCAGATCTCGTCGAAGGACTCCGCATTGGCACCAACCTCTTCGCGGATCACGCCGTAGAAGCGAATGCTTGCCAGATGCTCGACGTCACTCGAGTCGACGCCCAGGAACTCGGCCTCGAGCGAGACGACCTCGGTCACATTGGGCTTACCGCCGCGATCACGGATCTGCATCTGAAGCTCGGCGAACATCTCGGGCGAGGTGAATTCGCGCAGATCGTTGAGATTGCCTGCATCAAAGGACGCCTGAAGGCGCATGAACTGGACCTTGCCGTTACGAACGAAACCAGCGATGTCGAAGTTGGCTGGAATGCGCAGGCCAGTGCTCGAGGGCGCGGCCCCGGTCGGGGTGGCACCGCCCACTCCGGCCGCGCTCGGCGGCTGAGACGCGAGCGGCGAAAACAAGCTGTTGCCCGAAGCAGCAGCGGGCTGCTGAGCGGGTGACGGCTGCTGCCATGCGGGCGTGTCGGGCTGGCCCGCGCCGGGCCCCGCCGCTGCCCCCGCCCACGCGGGCTGCATCGGCTGGCGCGAGGCGGCACGGCGCGCCATGATCATCCGAACCACGACCAGTGCAACAATCGCGAGCAGCGCGATCAACATGAAAGAGGCCAGCTCTTCGCCAAAGCCGAAGTGACTCGCGAGCGCAGCGAGGCCCAGACCAGCGGCGAGGCCGGCCAGGGGGCCAAGCCAGCGATTGGGCTGGGCCTGGGGCGCGGCCGCCGGGGTCTGACGGGGCGCAGTGGCCGCCTGCTGCTGGGATGGCGGTGTCGCCTGACGCTGCGAAACACCCGACTGCTGCTTGCCGACCGATTCGCCCCCGCCAACACGCTTAGCTTGGACGTCGGTCAGAAGGAAGGTGGCCGAGGCGATCAGGGCCGCAAAGACGGCCATCGAACGGGCAAACCAGGATTTCATTGAGGCACTCCGTGAAGACAAGTTTCCTAATCCGATATCTTGGGCAATTCGGGAAGAATTGCAAGCAATAGGGCGGATGGCGAAGCGGTAATTGCCGCCGAGTTGAGGACCCTCAGTCGCGTACACCCTCGTGGAGCGCGACCACCCCCGCGCTCAGGTTGAAGTAACGCACGCCCAGCAGACCCACCCCGCGCATCATGACCGCAAGATCCTCCTGCCCGGGGTGCATGCGAATCGATTCGGCCAGATACTGGTAGCTCGCGGCGTCGCCCGCCACTCGCTCACCGAGCCAGGGCAAGACCTTGAACGAGTAGTGATCGTAGAGCGGTTCGAGCGGCTTCCAGACCTTCGAAAACTCAAGCACCAGCAGCTTGCCGCCGGGCTTGAGCACCCGTCGCATCTCAGCCAGCGCCCGTTCCTTGCGGGTCATGTTGCGTAAGCCGAACGCCACCGTCACCCGATCAAAACTGCCGTCGGCAAAGGGCAGCTGTTCTGCATCGCACTGCACAGCGGGCGCCTGCAGCCCTTCATCGATCAGGCGGTCGCGCCCGACCGCCAACATCGACGCATTGATGTCGGTCAGCCAGACCTCCCCACCGGGAACGACACGGCGCGCCATAGCACGGGCCAGATCCGCCGTGCCCCCCGCCACATCGAGCACCTTCATGCCAGGCCGCAGCCCAGCCCGCGCCACCGTGAACGCTGTCCAGGCGCGATGGAGGCCCAGGGACATGAGGTCGTTCATCAGGTCATAGCGCGAGGCGACCGAGTGAAAGACCTCGGCGACTCGCGAGACCTTCTCGTCTTCGGGAACGGACCTGAAGCCGAAATGAGTCTGCCGGTTGGAGGAATCGTTCATGAGAGACCCATCCGCCCCGGTCAGCCGCAACCGCCGCGCGGACGCGATACGGCGTTGGCCTGAAATCCCGACATCGCCGACGCCGGCGGAGCACCAGGGGCTGGCGCGCCCGACGGGGCCTGGCCGCTCACCTGTACCGGCACTGCCGCGTGACGGCTGGCGCCGACCGCCGCGAGTCGGGCAAGGTAATCGGTCCAGTGAGCGTCCTGCCGCACGGCGAGATCGTAAAGATAGTCCCAGGAATAGATACCAGAACTGTGGCCGTCGGAAAACCGCGGTTGGATTGCGTAGTGGCCGACCGCGTCGATCGCCTCGATCTCGACCGCAGCCTTGCCGGTCTGCAAGGTCTCCTGGCCGGGACCATGCCCGCGAACCTCGGCCGAGGGCGAAAACACTCTCAGGTATTCAAAGGGCAGCCGGAACGACCGTCCGTCCTCGTAGGCCAACTCGAGAACCCGGGAGACCTGGTGAAGAACGATGCTGATGGGAATCGGAGTGTTTGAATCAAGACCAGCCATGGGAGCATTTCCTGTCAGGGCGCTACGTCGCCAAGCGCCCAATCTGTTGGGCCAATGGTAACAGGGGTCGCCGGGAGGCAACGGCCTCATCGGCTCGAAGGCTCCCTGGCGTCAAAAAGCCGCGCGAACGGCCTGGTGAAATCCGGGCAGGCGGGCGCGCACCTGCGCGACTCGCTCGCGCGCCAGCAGCGATCCAACGCTATCCGGCTCGATGGGCGACGGCACGGTCCAGATTGAATCTGGGAACTGCGCATCGTCGCGCCAGCGCGGGATCACGTGCCAGTGAAGATGCGCGACCCGGTTCCCCAGGCTCGCCAGATTCACCTTGTCCGGTTCGAGGGCCTCGCGCATCAGCGACTCGAGCTCGAACACCGCCGCCATCAATCGGTCACGCTCGCTCGGCCCGAGGTCGCTCATCTCGGCGACATGG
>CAZAVT010000050.1:0-2246 GCA_964488395.1 uncultured Burkholderiaceae bacterium
TTTCGTGGTGCTTGCCAGAGCGCTCGGACAGCTTCATGCCGATCACAAGCTCTGGAAGGATCCGATCGGGCGGCTCTGCGTCAAGGGCTCCAAGCACGACGCAAAGCCTGTGACCCGCTGAGCGCGCGGAACGTCTGATGATCAAGCTCGACCGCGAACTGGCGTGGCGAACCATCGTCTCCTGGTACGAGACGCCGGGTGCGGCCGCTGCCTTGCTGAAAGCGCAGCAGGACACCGGGCTCGACGTGGTGTTGCATTTGTTTCTGCGCTATGTCCGCGACGAGCTCGGGGTCGATCTGACGCCTGAGGAAGAGGCTCAGGCTCAGCAGGCGATCGCGCCGTGGCGTGATCAGGTGATCGTTCGAGTGAGGGCCTTGCGGCGTGAGCTGAAGACCCTGTCGGGTCTCGAGCAGGTTGACGATTCGCGTCACGATTGGCGCGAACAGCTCAAGGTCATGGAGGTCAAGGCCGAACGGGTCGAGTTCATGTCGCTTTGCGGCTGGCTCGAGCGTCGGCTGCCGTCCTGAGTGATCTCGTTCTGATTCACTCCGATGCCGCGGCTCGCAGTCGGCCGGCCTACAATGCCGGCTGACTTTGGCGGGCCTCTGCAAGGGGAAAAGAGTGAAGTGGGCGTCCAGATCCAGGAAGCGATGGTTTGCGGGGTCGCTGGTGACTGCGCTCGCCCTGTTGCTGATCGCATATCACCTGGGTTTGGTGGAAGGACTGACCCTCGAACGATTCAACGCCCGTCGAGAGACGCTGCTCGCCTTGCGAGAACAGCACCCACTGACCCTGGCAGTGGGATTTTTTTTGATCTATCTGGTCGCCACGGCGCTGTCCATTCCGGGCGCGGTCCTGCTGAGTGTTGCAGGTGGCGCGCTCTTCGGTCTCGCGACCGCGCTGGTACTCGTTTCATTTGCCTCGAGCGCGGGAGGCCTGCTTGCCTTTCTGCTCTCGCGCTATTTGTTTCGCGACTTCGTTCGCCAAAGACTCGCCCGAGTCCTGGGGCCAATTGATGCCGGCATCCAGAAAGATGGGGCCTATTACCTGCTGAGTCTGAGACTGGTGCCGATCTTTCCCTATTGGCTCGTCAATCTGGCGATGGGATTGAGTTCGATGAAGGCGCTCCAGTTCTACTGGGTCAGTCAGCTCGGGATGCTGCCAGCGACCCTGATTCTGGTGAACGCGGGCAGCCAGCTGGGCGCCATGACGGCTCCAGGCGACATACTCTCGCCATCGCTGCTTGCAAGTCTCGCTCTTTTGGGGCTGCTGCCTCTCCTAGCCCGGGGCTTTCTGGCAAGGTGGGAGCGGCGCCGGCGTCTGGCGCCCTGGCAGCGACCGACAACATTCGACCGTAACCTGATCGTGATCGGAGCCGGTGCGGGCGGCCTGGTGACGGCCTATGTTACTGCCGCGGCCCGGGCGCAGGTCACCCTGGTCGAGCGCGGGGCCATGGGTGGCGATTGCCTCAATGCTGGTTGTGTGCCGAGCAAGACCTTGATTCGCAGCGCTCGACTGGCCCGGCAGATTCGGCAGGCGGGTGCGTTCGGATTCCGTGATGTCAGTGCCCAGGTCGACTTCCCGGCGATAACCCAGCGCATCCGTGCGGTCATCGAGCGGATCGCGCCGCACGATTCGGTCGAGCGTTATGCCAGCCTCGGTGTCGATGTTCGACGAGGTGAGGCGCGCCTGGTCTCGCCATGGAAAGTGCGGATCGACGGCGTGGACGGCCGCTCGAGCGAACTGACCGCTCGCCACATCGTGATCGCGACCGGAGCCGAGCCGATCATTCCCGATCTGCCGGGCTTGGCGAGCGTCGACTATTTGACCAGCGAAACCCTCTGGCAGCTTCGGTCCCTGCCCGGTCGGTTGGTGATCCTCGGCGGGGGGGCCATCGGCTGCGAGCTTGGGCAGGCCTTTGCCTGCCTGGGCAGTCGGGTCACCTTGATCGAGTCCGCTGATCGTCTGCTGAGTCGCGAGGATCCCGAAGTGAGTGCCGCGGTACTGGCGGGCTTGCAGGACGATGGCGTCCAGGTCCTCACCGGCACGCAGCCCATTCGGGTCGAGCAGGATGTTGATGGCAAGTGGTTGGTGATCCGGGGCGGCGGCAGCCCGTCGATGGGCGACTTGCGGCTCCCGTTTGACAAACTGCTCTGCGCGGTGGGCCGAAGGGCCAGGGTCGCAGGTCTCGGGCTCGAGTCGCTCGGCATCGAGCGCAATCCTCGCCTCGTCGAGCCGGGCGAGCG
>CAZAVT010000050.1:2256-14302 GCA_964488395.1 uncultured Burkholderiaceae bacterium
CGCTCGGCATCGAGCTCACCGAAACGGGGGCGATCGCGGTCGATGCGTGTTTGCGGACTGCCTGCCCCAGCGTTCTGGCTGTCGGTGATGTGACGGGACTGTCACAGTTCACGCATTCGGCGGCACATCAGGCTTGGCACGCCGCCGTCAACGCGCTCATGGACGGCCTTTGGCGGGTGCGGGTGGATCGATCGGCGCTGCCGCATGCAGTCTTCACCGATCCTGAGGTTGCCCAGCTCGGTTTGACCGAAACGCAGGCTCGCGCTCAAGGTCTTGACGTCGAGGTGGCTCGATACGAGCTCACCGAACTCGATCGAGCGATCGTCGATGGCTGCAATCGAGGCTTCGTCAAGGTTGTGACACTTCGCGGACAGGACCGCATCCTCGGTGCAACGGCGGTCGGTGAGCATGCGAGCGAATGGATCGCCGAACTGACCCTTGCGATGCGCCATGGGATCGGGCTCAAGGCGGTTCTGGCAACCGTCCATCTGTACCCGAGCTTCGCTGAAGCCAACCGGCATCTGGCGGGTGTTTGGCGGGGCACCCATTTGCCCAGCCGTTGGCTGGCCTGGGCCGAACGCCTACATCGCTGGCGCCGCGGCTGACCCCTCTTTCGGTCTTGGTGGATAATCGCGCGTTCGATGGCAGCGGAACGACACGATGACGCGATACCACACTGACTTCCCGAGTCTCAGAGGCCAGGTCAGCGATGAGGAGTGGCAGGCGAGGGTCGAACTCGCCGCCTGCTATCGGCTGATGGAGCATTTCGGGATGACCGATCTCATCTACAACCACATTACCTTGCGGATCCCGGGCACCGAGCACCTGCTGATCAATCTCTATGGCCTGCTCTATCGTGAGATCACCGCGTCGAACCTCGTCAAGATCGACCTGAGCGGCGAGATCCTTGCCAAGCCCGACACCGATTACGGCATTAATCGGTCGGGTTATGTGATTCATGGGGCCATTCACGAGGCTCGGCCCGAGGTTCGTTGTGTGATCCACACGCACACCCGCGCGGGGATGGGGGTCTCGTGTATGCCCTGCGGGCTCCTGCCGATCACCCAGACCTCGATCCGTTTCCATGGCCATATCGGTTATCACGACTTCGAGGGACCGGCGGTTCGTCTTGAGGAGCGGGAAAAGCTGGTGGCGGACCTGGGACCACACAACGCCATGATCCTGCGCAACCACGGACTGCTGACCTGCGGGCCCAGTGCGGCGCAGGCGTTCAACCTGATGTACCAGCTCGAGCTCGCCTGCCGGGCGCAGGTCGATGCCCTGGCGGGTGGCGTGCGCCCGTTGGTGCCGAGTGACGAAGTGCTCGCCTCCACCGCGCACCTTTATCAGCCCGGAACCCGCCGCCCCTACGGTGAACTGGAGTGGCATGCGATGCTCCGCCTGTTGCGCGCGACGGAGCCCGCGAGCGGCTATCCGCCGCATGACGCTTGAATCGACTAAAAGGGGTTTGATTGAAAATCTACCTGCTCGATGCCTTTCATGAGGCGGGGGTGGCGCTCGCTCGGCAACACGCCGAGGTCGTCTGTTGGCCTGATCCCGCCATCGAGCGTTGGCCCGAGGAGGCCGACGCCGTGATGGTGCGCATGCGGCCGATCAGTGCTGCGGAGATCGCGCGTGCCCGGCAGGTCCGCGTCATCTGCAAGCAGGGCGTTGGTTACGACACCATCGATCTCGAGGCGGCCCGTGCGCGCGGCATTCCTGTGCTGACGACCCCCGGGGTTAACAGCGAAGCAGTCGCCGAGATGGCGTTTGCGCTTGCGCTGACCGTCGCACGGCGCACGGCACGATTTGACCGGCTGCTCCGTGCTGGCTCGCCGATCGTGCGACCCCAGCATCTCGGTGTCCAACTACAGGGCAAGATGGTAGGCGTTGTCGGCATGGGCAATATTGGCACCGCTGTCGCGCGCAAGTGGTTGGGCGCATTCGATGCCCAATTGATCGCCTACGATCCTTATGCCCCGGCGGATCGATGGGCCGACCTGCCTCATCGCCGGGTCACTGAGCTAACCGATGTGCTGACGGCGGCTGACGTGGTGACCCTGCACCTGCCCTTGACTGCCGAGAGTCGGTCTCTCATTGGTGAGGCAGAGCTCAAGGCCATGAAGCGCGACGCGATACTGATCAACGTTTCCCGAGGTGGCCTCATCGACGAGGCGGCGCTGTATCGCGCCCTTTCAGCGGGTCACCTTTTCGGGGCAGGCCTTGACGTGTTCGAGGTCGAGCCGCCACCCGCCGACCATCCGTTGCTTCAGCTCGATAATGTTGTTGCCACACCGCATGCTGCCGGGGGCACAAGAGAGACTCAGGAACGCAGTGCGCTGCAGGTCGCCCAACAGGTGATCGAAGTGCTGCAGGGCTCGCCGCCCCGTAACCGCGTGGCATGATGAATCCGCTTTGATTGACCAGGAGACCGCTTCGATGAATGATCAACAGTCAGGCAGAAGCGGCCGGCGCCGTTTGATTGGCGCAGCCGCTGGATGGGGGCTTACCGCTGGGCTGTCGCCAACCCGCGTGCTGGCCCAGGCAAGCGATAGTCGGCCAATCCGAATCATCGTGTCGTTCGCGCCCGGCGGTAGCAACGATATTGTCGGCCGCGCCATTGCTCAGCAACTCACCGACCGGCTCAAGCGCTCGGTGGTCGTCGAAAACCGCCCCGGCGCGGGGGGAACCATCGGAGCGGCGCTCGCTGCCCGGGCCGAACCCGACGGTACGACGCTTCTGCTCGCCTCGTCGACCTTCACGATGAACCCAGCCGTCATGAAACTCAGCTACGACCCGGTGAAGTCGTTTGTGCCGGTTGCCATGCTGGGCATGGGGCCAAGCGTGATTGCGGTCAATGTCAATTTGCCGGTGAACAACATTCGCGAGTTCGTCGACTACACCCGCAGGAATCCGGGCAAGGTCAATGCCGGGACCTCGGGAGCGGCGAGTTTTCAGCACTTTGCACTGGCGCTCCTCAAGCTGCGGACCGGGGCTGACTTGACGCTGCTCCACTACAAAGGCGGCGGACCAGTCCTCTCGGATCTGGCGGCAGGTCATATTCAGATGTCGCTTGGCAGCCTGATCCAAATGCAAAATTTGGTGAATGCGGGCAAGCTCAAGCTGATCGCGGTTGCGGGCCAGCAACGGGTGGGCATCATTTCGAACATTCCGACGCTCAAGGAATCGGGGATCGATGTCGATGCCAGCAATTGGTGGGCGTTGCTCGCGCCGACCGGCACGCCGGAGCCCATCGTCGCAGCACTTCACGACGCGTGCAATGCCTCGCTCAACGACCCCTCCATGAAGGACCGCTTCGAGAAGGAGGGGGCAAGTCCGATGCCGATGTCCCGGGCCGACTTCGCCCGATTGATGGCGGAGGAAACCGTTCGGTGGGCGAACGTCGCCCGGGAGACCAGTATCAAGGTTGATTGATGAGCCCGGTCTCCGTGCTCGCTGATAGCCGAACAGTCGTCTCGGATATTGCAGTCGCACATCCGCTTTGCTTCTAAGCTGTGTCCAGTCGCTCAGCATCCGGCCCGGGTGTTGCGCTGCGACATTTCGGGAGCCAGCGATGTCATCGGTCAAATCCTGCCTCGCTCGCAAGAGCGGCGAAGTCCACTCTCTTACGTCGAGCGACAGCGTTCAGAGCGCTCTGCAGACCATGCGCGATCGTCGCATCCGGTCGGTGCTGGTTGTGGATGGCGGCCGGCTCACCGGAATCGTGTCGCAGGGCGACTGTGCGATCAGGGTGCTCCTACCCGGTCTTGACGCGTCTCAGACACCGATCTCGGCGATCATGACCCGCGATCCGATGACCGTTGGGCTCAATGCCACGATCGACCAGTGCATGAAGATCATGATGTCTCGCAGCATCCGACACCTGCCGGTGGTCGATGCCGACAAGGTCGTCGGGATGATCTCGATCGGCGACGTGGTCAAGGACATCATGCAGCAGCAGGGCGACCTCATCAAATACCTCGAGACCTACATCAAGGGCCACGCGGTCGAGTATTGAGTTGCACCGGCTGGCGAGCACCGTCCGTCCGCAGAGGGACAACGGCCTTGCCAGAGTGTGGGGCCTCGGGCAGAGTTCCTGTTTTCCGCAGGAGTTCGGGTGATGCCAAGGCGCTTTGTTGATCTGTCGGTCCCCATCGAAAACGACGTTAAGTCCGATCCCCCTGGGCTGGAGCCCAGCATCGAGTATCGAGGGCATAAGGAAACAGCGCCGATCGTTGCGCGACGCTACGATCAGCTGGCCCCAGAGGAGCTGATCGATGGTGAGGGCTACGCGATCGAGTTTCTCAAGGTCAACACCCACAACGGGACGCATGTCGATGCTCCTTGGCACTTTGCATCGACCATGGATCGGGGCAAACCTGCCGCGACGATCGATCAAATTCCGCTCGAGTGGTTCTTTGGGCGCGGCGTCAAGCTCGACTTTCGGCACTTTCCGGACGGTCATGTGGTGAGCGCGGCCGAAGTCGAAGCAGAACTCGCGAGGATCGGCCACGAACTGCAGCCACTGGATATCGTGGTGGTCAATACGTCAGCAGGTCTGCGATTCGGCGATCCCGACTACGTCGAGGCGGGGTGCGGCATGGGTCGCGAGGCCACGCTCTATCTCACGTCTCGCGGGGTGCGGGTGACCGGCACCGATTGCTGGTCCTGGGACGCGCACTTCAAGCATATGGCCAAGACCTATGCGCAGACCCGGGACGTCCGAGTGATCTGGGAGGGCCACAAGGCCGGACGAGAGATCGGCTATTGCCATATCGAGAAGATGCACAACCTAGAGGCTCTTCCGTCCCATGGGTTTCAGCTGGCCTGTTTCCCGGTCAAGATCCGTGGGGCCTCTGCGGGCTTCACCCGCGCGGTCGCCATCTTCGAAGAATGACCCAATGAAGCTTGCCACCTTCGTGCGCACGGATGGCCGCGCCGCTCTTGCCGCTGTCGATACTGCCCGCGCACAACTACTTGATCTCGCTGCGGCGGCACAGGCCAGTGGACGAGCCGAATCCGCGTTCGAGTCGATGTTGTCGCTGATTGACGCGGGTGAGCTCGGGCTTGCCAGAGCCCGGGCGATCGAGCGCGAGTGGCCACAGGCGTATGCGCTTCCGCTCACCGGGACGCGACTGCTCTCGCCGCTGCCCGAGCCTCGACAGATGCGGGACTGCCTGGTTTTCGAGCAACACCTGCTGAATGCGATGAAGACCTGGGAGCTTCGCACTGGACGGCCTTCTGCACCGGTGTCGCCGCTCTGGTATCAGCGCCCCACCTGGTACAAATGCAATCGCTTTAGCGTCGTGGGGCACGAGGCCGAGGTGCACTGGCCGCCCTATTCGGAACTGATGGATTTCGAGCTCGAGCTTGCCTGCGTGATCGGTCGGCGAGGCTGCGACATCGCGGCATCGGATGCCCATCGCCATATCTTCGGTTACACGATCTTCAACGATTTCTCGGCGCGTGACGTGCAGATGGACGAGCGGCCGCTCGGCATGGGGCCCATGAAGGGCAAGGATTTCGACACCGGCAACGTGCTGGGGCCCTGGATCGTCACCACCGACGAAATCGGCGATCCCCAGTCGCTCGAGATGAGCGTGCGCGTCAACGGCGAGCGCTGGGGCGGGGGGAACTCCCGGGACATGCACCACTCTTTTGCCGCCATCCTTGCCTTCATTTCCCGCTCGGAGACCCTTCATCCGGGTGAAGTGATTGCCTCGGGTACGGTGCCCACAGGGTGCGGCCTCGAGTTGAACCGATTCCTCAATCCTGGTGATGTGGTCGAACTCGAGATCGAGGGAATCGGCATTCTGCGCAACCGTATCGTGCGCCCCTAGGCCGATCGAGACTCACCCCATGCCACTGTCCCAGGGCGCGGCTCAGCAAGGCCGCCAGGAAATGCACGTTCGCCGCATCGAAATGCAGGCCTATCGACGCACCGATGGTCTGATCGACGTTGAGGGGAGGGTGACCGACCAGCGCGCCAAGCAGATGAAGCTCTTCGCAGGCGACCGAGTCGTATCGCCAGGCGAGTTTGTTCATGATCTGTGGGTTCGTCTCGTGGTCGATGATCATCTGTTGATCCATGCGGTCGAGACGGGGAGCGATTCACGGCCCTATCCGATGTGCGCCGAGGGCGGAGCCAACTTCGGACGGTTGGTGGGCCTCAAGATTGGTCCCGGGTGGAGCCATGCCGTGAAGCAGCGGCTCGGTCGCGAAAAAGGCTGCACCCATCTGATGGAATTGCTGATCCCGATGGCAACGGCGGCCTATCAGGCGATTGCCGAAATCCGCCTCGCGCGCCCGGATCAGCTTGACGCCTCGGGTCGGCCGGTGCGGATCGATGGGTGTACGGCCTTCGCCGCCGACCGCGGCCTGGTTGCGATCCGCTGGCCCTCTCACTACACCGGCACGCAGGATCGAGCGTCAATCGAGAAAGATGTCTTTTTCGCCCGTCACCAGGTGCCGGAGGCTTGATCCGGCGTGAATGGTGGCTCAGCGGTCGGCAACCGGGATCAGGATTTCGTTTCGGCGGCGCCAGGGCAGGGTGAAGGGGTCGTTGTAGCGTGCGACCTGCGGCGGCCCGATCGCCGTGAGACCTTGGCCGATCAGCCACTGCTCGAGCGCCGTCGTCCATTCGGTGATGCTCGAGGTGGTCGTGAAGCCGCTGAACCGCACCGTCGCCATCCGGTGGCGAGGGACTTCTTTGAGTGCCACCGAGGGATCCAGTGGCGCGGGTAGTCCGCGCTGCGCGGTCTCCACAGGCATCACGAAGTGCAGCCGCCACCGCTCGGGCCCTGCGGCTTCGACGGTCACCGGCGCCGTCATGGCGATCTTTTCCGATTCGCCCGAAGCGTTGCGATTCGAGCCGAAAATATAGGATGCGACGCGCCGGAAACCGCTGCGGCTGGCTGCGTCGAAGTCGCCGGTGACTTCGGTCTGCGCGACGACGAAGCCCGGATACTCACGGAGCTCGAAGCGATCGTCGGATCTCAGGACCTGATAGTCGGGCTCGGGAACGGCCATGGCAACACCCGGAAGGCAGCAGAAAATCAGCAGAGACAACAGAACTTGACGGATCATCTCATCATGATGCTGCATCGACTGGTGGATCGTCTTGCAAGCCCCCGCGACCTGTCGGACTTGGCCCGCCGCGGGTCGTGTGCTCTCCGGATGCGCTGCCGGACATGAGTGCGCCCGTTCGCCCGGCTGCCGTGGCCGTGCCGCCGAGGCTCGTTGCGGGGAGCACGGGCGGGCTGCGCTGGCACTGGCGCGCCCTCCATGCTGGGCGCCGCTGGGCGAAGGCTCGTCAGGCCATCGCCCACTGGCTTGACAGTTGTCCCGTACCCAGAGGTGCGCAGCTGCTCTGGATCGGAGCGAGCGCGGGCTGGATGACCCCGAGCCGATGGTTGGCAGGTTTTCGCGAGATCGAGGCGATCGATCTCGACCCGCTCGCGCGTCCCCTGTTTGGTTTGCGTCACGGCGCCACGCTGCGTGCCGCACAGAGCAACTGGCGCTTCCACCATGAGGATGGCTTTGAGAGCCTTGAGCAATTGCTGACCCGCTGGCCGCAGGCGGTGGTCCTCTTCGACAACGTGCTCGGGCAAATGCGTTACCGCTATGAGGACGGACTGACCCTTGAACGGCGCCTGTCGCGCCTTGCCGAGCGCTTGCAGGGCCGACTCTGGGGGAGCGTCCACGACTGGCTGTCCGGCCCCGCGAATCCCGCTTCAGGAGGCGATGGATTGGATCGAACCTTTGCCTTCGAAATGCGTGTGCATCCCGGTCCGGCCGGAGTCCCTCGATTAACCGTACCTGATGCGGCAGGCGCAGAGGATGACCTCGCCCAATGGCTGCTTGCCCGCGTGGGCGGATACGGCGTCTGGCAGGATCATCTCACCGGTGGCGTGTTCCCAGGCGGCAGCGTCGGCACGATGATTCCCTGGTCGTTCTCACCCACCCATGTGCACTGGCTACAGGCGGCCTGGGTGGATGCCCGCGTCAGGGTCGAAGCATGAAATAGGCGTTGTAGTCGCTAACCTCGCGGCTCAGCCACTGGCTCGATGGCAGGCCCAGGATGTAGGCGGGACGACCTCGGTGGCAAAGCTTGGCTGAGTCGATACCGCGCAGCGCGCCTTCGCTCACGAGTCGTCGGACATCCCGATCGATGAGATAGACGAACGGAGCACGTTCGTCGGCCTTCCAGGTCAGGCCGACGAATTCAGCAGAACAGAAGAGGGTCGCGAGCGACTCGCCCCAGTGCCGATCAAGGAGTGCGCGCGAGTCTTGCGGGGAGTCGAATGAAAGGTAATTGCGCATGACCGTCCGGCCGCCTGCAAAGAGATCGAAGCCCACGATCATTTTCGCCAGGCCGTCGTCGAACTCGCGCACGGCGGGGTGAGTCAGTGGATGATCGAGGATCAGGCGGCGCAGCGCCAGATCTGCGCCAAAGCGCACGTGCAGCTTGATGCGCGCCTCTGACGCGTCAGCGCCCGCGAGCTCCAGGCCGTGAATCAGCATCTCGGCTCGACTCAGGTCGCAGGCCGAAAAGAAGCGCAGAACCGGCTCTGGATCGAACAGCGGGCCGTAACGCGGTAGCCGCTCGAGGCAGCGTTTGAGCGCATTTTGCGCTGTGCCTACCACGGCCAGACTGGGCCGGGACGACGTCACTCCGCCGGGACCGACCTTGTGTGAGAACTCGAGCTGCAGGTCTTGCTCGAGCGCCACCTGACTGAGAAATTGCCGGAGGCAGGGGTTGCCCGCGAGGGCTCCGGGAAAGAGCAACTCGCGATCGGCGAGGAGCAGATTGACATGGTCCTGCATGGGGGTCGGGCGGGCGGCTCGCGAACAGGCTAGGGGAGAGCCGTGATACTGTACAAGGTTTCGTGCCTTTTCCCTTCGGATCATTCCCTCCATGAGCCAGAACATCCTTCAGAGCCTTCCGGTTGGCGAACGCGTCGGCATTGCCTTTTCAGGCGGGCTGGACACCTCCGCTGCAGTGCATTGGATGCGCGCCAAGGGCGCCATTCCCTGCGCGTACACGGCCAACCTCGGTCAGCCCGACGAAACCGATTACGAGGATATTCCGCGTCGCGCCCGCTCCTACGGCGCGCAGATTGCTCGCCTGATCGATTGTCGCGCGCAGCTCGTGGCCGAAGGCATCGCAGCCATTCAGTGCGGTGCGTTCCATATTTCGACGGGAGGCAACACCTACTTCAACACCACCCCCTTGGGTCGGGCAGTGACCGGGACCGCGCTCGTGGTTACGGGCTCCTCGCCAATCCCCGTTTGCGCGTTTACAAGCCCTGGCTGGACCAGCAGTTCATCGACGAACTGGGTGGGCGCAAGGAGATGAGCGAGTACCTGATCGCCAACGGATTCGCTTACAAGATGAGCGTCGAGAAGGCCTATTCGACCGACTCCAACATGTTGGGTGCAACCCACGAGGCCAAGGACCTCGAGTTCCTGAGCAAGGGCATCTCAATTGTCAACCCGATCATGGGGGTGGCTTTCTGGCGTGACGATGTTCAGATCAAGCCCGAGACGGTACGGGTGCGCTTCGAGGAGGGACTGCCCGTCGAGCTGAACGGTCAGACCTTTGCTGACGCGGTGGCGCTATTTGAGGAAGCTAACCGGATCGGCGGGCGGCACGGTCTTGGCATGAGCGACCAGATCGAAAATCGCATCATCGAGGCCAAGAGTCGCGGCATTTACGAGGCGCCGGGCATGGCCTTGCTGCACATTGCCTATGAGCGGCTCGTGACCGGGATCCATAACGAGGACACGATCGAGCAATACCGGGGCAATGGCCGCCGCCTCGGCAAGCTTCTCTATCACGGTCGCTGGTTCGATCCCCAGAGTTTGATGCTGCGGGAGACTGCGCAGCGCTGGGTCGCCCGCGCGATCACCGGTGAGGTCGTCCTGGAATTGAGAAGGGGAAATGACTACTCAATTCTGGATACGGTCAGTCCCAACCTGACCTACCACCCCGAGCGTCTCACAATGGAAAGTGGCCTGGGTGCCTTCACGCCAGCCGACCGGATTGGTCAGCTCTCGATGCGCGACTTGGACATCGCTGATACCCGTGACAAGCTGGGGATCTACAGCCGCAGCGGCCTGATCGGGGAACAGGGAGAAGGCGCGTTGCCCCTACTGGGCCGATAAGCGCCGCTCGCTCATGACGCTGATCCGTACGCTCGTCGTCGGCGCGATGGGCGGATGTTTGGCGTGGTGGCTACGATTCCCCCTGCCGTGGTTTCTGGGGCCTCTCTTTGCCTGTGCCGCTTTCAATCTCCGCGGTGCAGGGCTGGAGATTGCCCCTCCCGCCCGTCGGCTGGGCCAATGGATGGTGGGAACCGCGCTGGGCCTGTATTTCACCCCCGAGTCGGGCGCGCGCATCGTGGCGCTTGGTGGACCCCTCGCGGCGGCAACCGTTTATTCAGGCTTTTTGGGCCTGGGTTTTTTCTGGGCGCTTCATCGGTTTGCACGAACCGATCCGGCGACCGCCTTTTTTGGTGGGTCGATCGGCGGAGCGACAGAGATGTCGCTCCAGGGAGAGCGCGCCGGCGGTCAGTTGCCCTTGATGACCGCAGGACACTCGCTGCGGGTGCTGATCGTCGTGAGCATCATTCCCTTCACCTACCAGTTTCTGGGTGTTCATGGAACGGACTTGTCCCTGCAGGCGGCTCGAGTCGTCGAGCCGTCCACTTTGGGCTGGTTGCTGCTCGTTTCCTATGTCGCCGGGTGGGTGGCGGCTCGCACAGGGATACCCAATGGCTGGGTGCTGGGGCCGCTTTTTGTGGTGGGAGCGGCTGGCTTTGCGGGAGCGGACTGGAGTGCCCTGCCGACGCCGCTGATCAATGCAGGCCAGGTGCTGATCGGCATGTCGCTCGGGAGCCGTTTTGCCCCCGGCTTTTTCCGATCTGCGCCGCGCTACCTTGCGGTGATGGCTGGGGCGACCTTGGTCGGTATGTTGCTGACGGTCGCCTTTGCCTGGCTGCTGGCGCTCTGGTCCGGCATTCCGTTTGCGACGATGGTGCTGGCGACCGCGCCCGGCGGGGTGGCCGAGATGAGTCTAACGGCCAAGGTCCTGCAGCTGGGGGTGCCCGTAGTCGCCGTTTTCCATCTGGTGCGATACATCCTCCTTGTGGTCTCGATGGGCCCGCTCTACGCCTGGATGGCGAGGCGCCGGGGCTGGGCCTTGCCCAGAGGTCGGATCGACTGATATCAGGTCTTGTCAGGGTTGGCTTGGCGCGGGGCGATACCATCGGCGCGAGCGTCGGCGTGATCCATGTCACACTGAGTGCATGATTTGTTCCCGATGGGTCTCCCGTGGGTCGCGTATCCGGGAAGCCATCGTTGATTGCCTGCGGCCCGCCTTTCGATCGGAATGTCCATGAGCGTACAGAAAACAGCCTCGTCCACCCCGGTCCCGGCCTCCCGATCCGCTGCCCCTGCCGTTTTGTCGCGAGCGGCTTCAGCGACGCTGGTCAGCCGGCGCTCTCAGGACGCTGAGTGGCCGGCCTGGTGGCAGGGTTTGGCGGATCCCCTCGAGATTCCGGTCCTCGATGCGCCAGCGGCCAAGTCCCGACGCTTGGACGAAGAGAGAACTGCGGTCCGATCGGCTGAGGATGCGGAGTCCGATCGAGAACCGGTTTCGGCCACGGCCGCTTCGGCCGCCGTGGTCTTTGACCTGGCGCAGTCGCCGGTACCGCGGGCTGATGGGTCATCGCTCTACGCGCAGGCGCCTGCGCCTGCGAGCGATGCGCCGACCTCGATCAGTGTCAGCAAGATGCCTCCCTGGTCGGTCGCGGCGCTGGGCGCGGTTGGCGGCTTGGCGCTGGTTGCGCTCGCCAGCGGCAAGGACGGGATGTTAGTTGTGAACCAGAGCTGGACGACTTCCCAGACACTCACGGCCGATGCCAACACCCGACTCGTGATCGATGCGTCACGACTGGAAAGCACCAATCCGCGTGCCGAGCTTCGCTTGAGCGGACCAGGAGAGGTTCAGGTCCTCGGTCTCAAGGCGAATGCGGTGATTGCT
>CAZAVT010000051.1:0-8946 GCA_964488395.1 uncultured Burkholderiaceae bacterium
ACAGGTAGCGACCTCACGACTCCAGTCGATCGCCAGGCCCATCGCCTGCATCTGCCGCTTCATGTACGCGATGTTGTCCCAGGTCCAGCGGGCCGGGGCAACGCCGTTTTTCATCGCCGCATTCTCGGCCGGCAGGCCGAAGGCATCCCACCCCATCGGCATCAGCACGTTATATCCCTGCATGCGCAGCTGCCGGTACATCACGTCATTGATGGTGTAGTTGCGGACGTGCCCCATGTGCAGCTTGCCCGAAGGGTAGGGCAGCATCGAGCAGGCGTAATACTTGCCTTTTGGAAAACGAGGATCGTGCTCGATGGCCCGATAGGCATCGATCGAAGCCCAGTGAGCCTGAGCTGCTTTTTCGATCGCGCTGGCGTCGTACTTCTCGTGCATGGCAAAGGGGCGTTGGCTGGGAAAGCGGCAAGTGTACCGGGTCGGAGGCATGGAGGTCGCGCGGCTGGCCGAGCCGTGCCACAGCCCTGGCCGCAATGCCCGACTGGCCCACTCGCCCAACGTTTGGTGGTCAGCGTTGTTCCATTAGAGTGCGCGCCTCTGACAAAACCTGACGTGTCTGGACCGCCCGACCATGTCCGACGACCTGCCCAGGATGGCTCACGATCCCCCTGCGGGATCGGCGATCCTGCGCGCCTTCCGCGTGCTGGGGGCGCTCGCGCAAGCGCCGGATGGCCTGAGCCTTGCCGATCTTTGTCGTCAGATTGATTTGCCGAAGCCGACGGTGTTCCGGATCCTCCATACGCTCGAGCATGAAGGGCTGGTGCTGCGGGAGCCGGGCTCCCGGCGCTTCCTGGCGGGGCCTGCACTCGCTCAGCTTGCCGCTACGGTGCTCGCTGGGTCGCCGCAGCGGGCCTCTCGCCGCGCGATCATTGACGAATTGGTCGAGAACACCGGCGAGACCTGCAATCTGACCGTCCCGAACGGTCACGAGTTGCTTTATCTGGAGCGGGTCGAGGTGGGCCGTCCGGTCGCGCGGGGCTTGAGACCCGGGTCGTGCCTGCCCCTCTATGTTGCGGCCAGCGGCAAGTTGTTCTTGAGCGAGCTTCCCGATCGTGCACGTGACCGCTATAGCCGGCAAGTGCCGCGCGTGCCCTATACCTCCCGGACGCTGGTCGATCGGGCCTTGCTCGAGGGAGAGCTTCGTCGGATCCGTGCCCAGGGCCATGCCACCGAGTTCGAGGAGTATTTGCCAGGTCGGTGCTGCATCGCTGTACCCGTTCGTGGTCCCCAGGGACGTCTGCTCGCTGCCCTGTCGCTCGAGGCGGCCGCCGATCAAGTGACCACTGAACAGCTCACCGAATTCCTGCAGCCTCTGAAAATGGCCGCCAAGGCGATCGCCGGCACGCTGGCCGACTGAGTCCTCACCGACGACTGCGAGATCTGCGGCGAAGGATCAGATCACGCCAGCCGTGCGCCAGGCAGCGATCGTTGAGCTCGCATAGCCCAGTTCAGACAGGATGGCGTCGGTGTGCTCGCCCAGTCCGGGTACCGGATCCATGCGGGCTTCTGACAAGCCTGGCGGCAGCCAGCTGCGCAGGGGGCCGACCGGCGAACCGATCTCGCGCCAACGCCCGCGGGCTGCAAGTTGAGGGTGTGCCCAGAGGTCTGCGACCGTGTTGACTTGGCCGTAGGCGATGCGCGCCGCTTCGAGCAGCGCGGTCAATTGCTGCGCGTTCAGCGCTGCGAAGTGGGTCTCGATCCGCTCCTGCAACTCGTTTCGATGGGCGATACGCTGAGCGTTGCCACTGAAACGAGGGTCCGTTGCGAGGGCAGGATCGCCCATTACGACGCTGCAAAACGACAGCCATTCGCGTTCGTTCTGAACGGCCAGCATCACGGTGCGGCCATCACCGCAACGAAAGGGGCCATAGGGGCAGATGCTGGCATGGTGCGCGCCCGCGCGCACGGGTGCGGGGGCTCCATCGTAGCCGTAGTAAAGGGGATAGCCCATCCATTCGGTCATCGCTTCCAGCATCGAGATCTCGATGCGGCGACCACGCCCGGTGGTTGCCCGCTCGAGCAGCGCGGCGAGGATCCCGCTGTAGGCATACATGCCTGCGGCGATGTCGACGATCGAGCAGCCAGACTTGGCCAGTTCGTCCTCGGTGCCGGTGATCGACAGGAAACCGGCCTCGCTTTGCACCAGCAGGTCGTAGGCCTTGCGATCTCGCCACGGGCCGGCTTCGCCATAGCCTGAGATATCGCAGACGATCAGCCGCGGATGCGTGGGCGTGAGCGTGGCGTGGTCGAGCCCCAGTCGCGCCGCCGCACCGGGGGCGAGGTTCTGTACCAGGACATCGGCGCTCTGCAGCAGGCGAGCCAGGATCTCCCGCCCCGCCGGCTCCTTGAGGTCGAGCGTGAGACTTTCCTTGGAACGGTTGACCCAGACGAAATGTGAGCTGAGGCCGCGTGCCCGGGTGTCGTAATTGCGGGCGAAGTCGCCGCCTTCGGGCCGCTCGATCTTGATCACTCGCGCCCCCAGGTCTGCGAGCTGCCGGGTGCAGAAGGGCGCTGCGATCGCCTGCTCGAGTGCGATGACGGTGAGTCCGGTGAGCGGTGTCATCGAATGGGCTCCGGGTCGGGATGAGGTTGTCATTGTCTCCGAATTCGAGCGGGCGGCCCTGCGATGAATCGCCTACAATCCCCTGCACCAGAAAAATCAGGGAGACCGACGATGCCAGCCGTGCCGCTGACCCCGTCCGCCGAGCGGCCGCTGCGGCTCGAAGATCGCAGTCGCCAAACCACGGCGCACACCACCTGCTACATGTGCGCCTGTCGCTGCGGCATCCAGGTCACACTGGAAGACGGCCGGGTTCGCTTCATCCAGGGCACTGCCGATCACCCCGTCAACCAGGGTGTGCTCTGCGCCAAGGGCAGCGCTGGCATCATGAAGCAGTATTCGCCGGCGCGACTGAAGCAGCCGCTGATCCGACGGCCGGGGAGCGAACGCGGCGAGGGCGTGTTCGATCCGATCAGCTGGGACGACGCCCTCGACCTGCTGACGCGTAGGCTTCGCCACATCCGTGCCACTGATCCGCGGCGGCTCGCCTTTTTCACGGGCCGTGATCAGATGCAGGCGCTCACCGGCATGTGGGCTCAGCAGTTCGGCACGCCCAACTGGGCCGCCCACGGTGGTTTCTGTTCAGTAAACGTCGCTGCGGCGGGTCTTTATTCGATCGGCTACTCCTTCTGGGAATTCGGTGCGCCCGACTGGGATCGGGCCCGCTACTTCATCATGTGGGGTGTGGCCGAGGATCACTCGAGCAATCCGATCAAGATCGGTCTGGACAAGCTCAAGCGCCGCGGTGCGAAATTTGTGTCCGTCAATCCAGTTCGCACGGGCTATTCGGCGATTGCCGATGAGTGGGTGCCGGTGCGGCCCGGCACTGATGGGCTGCTTGCGCTGGCGATCGTCCACGTGTTGTTGACGCGCGAACTGTTCGACTGGGAGTTCCTGCTCCGCTCGACCAATGCCAGCTGGTTGGTCGTCCAGGCACCGGGCACCGCCGATGACGGGCTGTTCCTGCGGCGTCGCAAGCGCGCTGACGGGGGGTTCGATTATGGGACGGGCGACGGTGAACCCTTGCTCTTCGATCAGGCGAGTGGTCGCGCGGGTCCGATGGTGGCTGGCGCGAAGCCAGCACTGTTCGGCGACTTCGAGGTCGAGGGCTGGCGCTGCCGCACGGTGATGTCGCTCACCGCGGAGCGATATCTCGACCCGGTCTGGTCGCCCGAGGCGGTGGCCAGTCGCTGCGGCGTTCCGGCCGCCGACATCGAGCGCCTGGCCCTCGAGATGGCTGCCGTGGCCTTTGAGCAGCCCATCGAATTGCCCATCGCCTGGACCGACGTCTGGGGCAATCGACACGACCGCGTCATCGGCCGACCGGTGGCGATGTACGCGATGCGCGGCGTCTCGGCTCACAGTAATGGTTTTCAGACCACCCGGGCGCTGCACCTGATCCAGATGCTGCTCGGCGCGCTCGATGGCCCCGGGAATTTTCGCTCGAAGGCGCCCTTCCCGAGGCCAATACCTCCGCCGCAATTGCCGGAGAATGATCCGGCCACGATGGCTGCGCCCGACAAGCCGCTCACCCGCCCGCCGCTGGGTTTTCCGACCCGTCCCGAGGACCTGGCGATCGACGCCGAGGGCCGGCCGCTGCGGATCGACAAGGCCTACTCCTGGGAGTCGCCGATCGCCGCGCACGGCCTGATGCACATGGTGATCCGTAACGCGGTCGAGCATGACCCCTATCCGATCGACACCCTGATGTTGTTCATGGCCAATATGGCCTGGAACTCGGCCATGAACACCGAGCAGACCCAGCAGATGCTGCGCGCGCGCGATCCTTCGGGCGAGTACCGCATTCCTTTCCTGGTGGTGTCCGACGCCTTCGACTCCGAGATGGTCCGGTTTGCGGATCTGGTCCTGCCCGATACAACCTATCTCGAACGCCACGACGCGATCTCGATTCTTGACCGACCCATCTCCGAGCCCGACGCGGTGGCCGACGCGATTCGCCACCCCGTGATCGCCCCCGACCGTAACGTGCGCCCCTGGCAGGAAGTGCTGGTCGATCTCGCAGCGCGGCTGGGATTTCCCGCTTTTGTGAACGCCGATGGCAGCGCCCGCTATACCGGCTACACCGACTTCATTGCCCGCTATGAGCGCGCGCCGGGCATCGGCTTTCTGGCCGGCTGGCGCGGTGAGGACGGGCAGTCGCCGCTCAAGGGCGCGCCCAATCCGAAGCAGTGGGAGGCCTACATCGGTCACCGCAGCTACTTCGCCTGGCACTGGCCGGAATCGATGCAGTTCAATCGCGGCATCAATGCGGCCTACCTCGCCAAGGCCGCGGAGGCGGCGTTCATTCCCAAGCCCGATCCGATCATCATGCAGATCTGGAGCGAGCCGCTACAGAAATTTCGACTGGCCGGTCAGGGCCTCTATCGCGGTCCGCAGCCCGTCCGTTCAGAGGACCGGGCGCGCCTGGCCGAACACTTCGATCCCTTGCCGGTCTGGACGCCCCCGCTGGAGCAAGCCGCAACGGGTGATGCCTACCCCTTTCATGCAATCACGCAGCGGCCGATGCTGATGTACCACTCCTGGGACTCGCAAAATGCCTGGCTGCGGCAGGTCATTGGCCGCAACTATCTCTACATGAACGACGACCGGGCTCGCGCGATGGGTCTGGCCGATTTTGATTGGGTTTGGGTCGAATCGCGCAACGGGCGGATCCGTTGTCAGTTGAAGACCATGCAAGGGGTCGAGGCGAACACTGTCTGGACCTGGAACGCAATCGGCAAGATGGCGGGGGCCTGGGGGCTGAGTGAGGACGCGAAGGAAGCGACGCACGGTTTCCTCTTGAACCATCTGATCAGCGAGTGTCTGGCTCGTCCTGAGGGTGGCGGTGCCGCGATCACCAATTCCGATCCGGTCACTGGTCAGGCGGCCTGGTACGACCTGAAGGTTCGGATTAGCAAGGCGGCTCCAGGCGAAGAAGGCGTCTGGCCCAAGCTCGAATTCACCACGCGGGATTCGAGCCACGGAGGAGCGTCATCATGAAACTGGGTCTTGTGATCGATCTGGATACCTGCGTGGGCTGTCATGCATGCGCGGTGGCCTGCAAGGAGTGGAACGGTCAGTCGTTGATGGCGGGCGGTGCGCCGGACTACGATCCCTACGGTGCCGAAGCTTCAGGCGTGTGGTTTAACCGGGTCCGACACTTCGAGGTCAAGCGCTCCGATCAGCGCGACTGCGAGTCGGGGCATATCAACCTGTCGCGCACCATCAACGTACCCATGTCGTGTATGCACTGCGAAGAGGCGGACTGCGTAAGCGTTTGTCCGACGGGGGCGTCCTACAAGCGAGCCGAGGACGGGATCGTGCTGGTCGACCCCGAGCGCTGCATGGGCTGCAACTACTGCGCCTGGGCCTGTCCCTATGGCGCCCGGGAACTCGATGAAGACGCTGGGGTCATGAGAAAGTGCACGCTGTGCGTTGACCGCATTTACGACCAGGCACTGCCCGAGCCCGAGCGCCAACCGGCCTGCGTGCTTGCCTGTCCCGCCCACGCTCGACACTTTGGCGATCTCGATGATCCCGGCTCGCGAGTCTCGCAACTCAGTCGGGATCGCGAGGGCGGTGGCTTGATGGAGGATCTCGGCTACAAGCCGGTCAATCGTTACTTGCCGCCCCGCGAGCCGGTACAGATCGATACCCGCGCCGTGGCCTCCGAGAAGGGCAAGCTCCGGACACGCCTGGCCGATCTGGTCAACCGGGTGATCGCGCTATGAAGCCTGCCTGGTCGGTCATCACCTTCACCGTGACTTCCGGGGCGGGACTGGGCTGGCTCATCTGGTTGCTGCTCGCTCGCTGGTTCGGGGTCCATGTGCCAGACCGGCTATTTGCCGTGAGCGCCGCACTCGCTGTAGTGCTACTCGTGACCGGGCTCGTCTGCTCGACCTTGCATCTGGCCAATCGCCGCAATGCCTGGCGTGCGCTCGCCGGCTGGCGCAGTTCCTGGCTGTCTCGCGAGGGGCTGCTTGCGCTCGCGCTCTTCCCGGCGGGTGCGGTGACCGCCTATGCGATCGTACAAGGCAATCCAGGGCTGGAGCGGGTCGCAGGGCTCTTCTTGCTGGGGCTTGCGATTGGGGTGCTTTACTGCACCGCGATGATTTACGCGGTGCTGAAGACGGTCCCGCGCTGGCACTGCTGGCACGTTCGCCTGGCCTACCCACTCCTTGCGCTCGCCTCGGGCGGCGTGCTTTGGTGCGCTTCAGCCCGAGCGGGTGCGCTCGATGTCGCTGCGGCGGAGCGGATCAGTGCCCTGCTCCTGCTCGCAGGCGGGATACTGAAGTACGCTTACTGGAAGCACTTCGCGAGGTCCCGGCCGATTGACGACCAGAGGGCATCAGCGCTTCGCCTCAACGGCCGGGTGCGTCTGCTCGATGCCGGGCATACCGGCCCCACGTTCCTGACCAACGAATTCGGCTTCGAGCTCGCTCCGACCCGCGCGCTCCTTCTGAAGTGGCTTGCACTGACGATGGCCTTCGCGCTGCCCTTGCTCGTGATGCTGCTCGCGCCAGTGCTGTCGGCATTCGCCGCGTTGCTCTGTCTCGCGGGACTGATGGTCGAGCGGTGGTTGTTTTTTGCTGAGGCCGAGCACGTGGTGCGCGCCTTTCACTGACCGAGGTCGGACTTGCAAGCGCCCGTCTCGAATCGGGGTATCGATTGAAGGGTCTGCCGGATTGGGCGGGCGATCTGCGCGAGCCCGGCGTCGTGCGTGCGGATCTGATGGCAGGGCTCACTGGGGCGATCGTCGTCCTGCCTCAGGCGCTTGCTTTTGCGACGCTCGCAGGCCTGCCGCCCCACTATGGGCTCTATTGCGCGATGGTCCCCTGCGTTGTTGCCGCGCTGTTCGGATCAAGCCGCCTCATGGTCACTGGTCCGGCTAACGCGATCTCGCTGACCGTTCTGGCGCTGATCGCCCCGCTGGCTACCCCCGAGACGCCTGCGTATGTGAGCCTGGTGATCACCTTAACCTTCATGGTGGGCTTGATGCAGCTCGCCATCGGTCTGTCCGGCATCGCCCGGTTCATCGATCGGGTGCCGCATAGCGTGATCGTCGGTTTCACAACGGGCGCGGCCATCCTGATCATCAACTCGCAGCTGCGGACGCTGCTGGGGCTCGACTGGCCCCGCGGTTTGTCGCTGTTCGAGAGCCTTCCCAGGCTGCTGGCCGATGGTTGGAACGCCCACTGGCCGACCACGGTGGTCGCGGCGAGCACGGTTCTGGGTTGCGTGCTCGCCAAGCCCTGGAATCATCGGATTCCTTATTTGCTGGTCGGCATCGTGATCGGTTCGCTGGTCGCTGCGCTGCTGCGCTGGGTCAGCCTGGCCGGCCAGCAGATTTCCTTCGTCGGCCAACTGCCTGGCGTGCTGCCGCCGCTTTCCGCGCCGGACCTGCGCCTCGAGACCGTGCAGAGCCTGCTCGCGCCGGCGCTCGTGATGACGCTGCTCGCGCTCGCCGAGGCCGTCTCGATTGGGAAGGCCATCGCCGTCCGGACCGGCTCCCGTCTGGATGGGCCGCGTGAGGTCCTCGGGCAGGGGCTCGCCAACCTAGCGGGCTCCTTCTTTTCTTCTTATCCAGCCAGCGGCTCGTTCAACCGCTCAGGGGTCAATGTCGCGGCCGGCGCAAGAACGCCGTTGTCGGCCGTGGCCGCCTCGCTACTGCTGGTTTTGATGGTTGCTTTCATCGCGCCAGTCACCGATGCCTTGCCACTTGCGGCGGTGGCGGGGGTCCTCGTGGTGGTGGCGATCGGATTGATCGTCCCGAGCGAAATCCGGATGACGTTTGCTCATGGTCCCGCCGATGCGGTGGCAATGACGCTCACCTTTGTCCTCACCATCAGCGTGGCGCTCGAATGGGCGATCTTGTGCGGCCTCGCGAGCCATATCCTGGTCAGCCGACTGCGTCCCTCGCCGACCGTCAACCGTTGATTGAGCCAGCCTGCGCGCAGCGCTCAGCTGGTCTTGGCCGGCGCTGGCTGGGGCGGCAGTCGGCTGGCGATCAGTGCTGAGCAGGTCGTGATCGCTGCGAGCACGAAGAGCAGGGTCGTGAAGCCCGACTGCTTGACGAATGGTCCCAGCGCCCACACAGCGGTGGAACTGATGGTGAACGAGATCGTGAGGCGCAGGCCGCTCACCCGCGAACGCATCCTGTCGTCCACGAAGCGCGCCACGATCGCATCAGTAAATGGGATCGCGCCGAAGACGAGCAGCATGAAGACCGTCATTGCGATGACCATGGCCCAACCCTGGGTGTGCGCGGCGATCAGGAAGGCGAGCGGTTGAAGCGACAGGATCGATAGCATGAGCCGCCGAATCGGCATCCGGTCGATCAGACGCCCGACCACCAATTGGGCGAGCGATGC
>CAZAVT010000051.1:8956-14285 GCA_964488395.1 uncultured Burkholderiaceae bacterium
CCCAGAGTCGAGGGGTCGGTTGAGAGGACCGGCAGGCGGTCTTTCAGCAACTCGGGATTGCCGTTGGTCGTCAGGTTGAAGACGAAGCTGCTGGTGACCGCCGTCATGACCATCACGATCAAGACCTTACGGCGAACGGTTTCGGGCATATCGAGCATTTTTGAGGCGCGTCTTGCCGGCGCCTCGCACTCGGCGGGCGCCACGCGCAGAAACAACACGCCACAGACAATCGCGATCAAGCCCGGCACCACAAAGGCCATGCGCCATCCTGCCCACTCGATCAGAAAGCCAGTCAGGACGGCGGCAATGGCGATGCCCAGGTTACCGGCCAGACCGTTGATGCCGATGGTTCGGCCCGGGGTGGACGAACCCTGCAACAGCATCGGGATGCCGACAGGGTGATAGATCGCCGAAAACGCGCCGATCAGCGTCAGTGCGGCGGCGAGTTGCCAGGGTCCCTGGGCGAGGCCGGCCAGCGCGGTGGCGAGGCCTAAGCCAAAGAAAAACACCACCATCATCGGTCGGCGACCCCACAAGTCACCGAGCCTTCCGGCCGGCAGTGAACCCAGGCCGAACAGGATGAAGGCGCCGGTGGTGAACGGCATGAGATCTTCCCAGCGCTCGAAGCCGAATTCGACAGCGATGCTGCCAACGGCCGTCGCAAAAATCAGCAGGACCAGATGATCAAGCGCATGGGCGATGTTGAGCAGTAATGAGGTCATGGGCAGAGCCGGTGGGGCTTGGGCTGCAGGTAGAATGGGTAAATGTCCAGTCTACTCGCGAATCTCAACGACGAGCAGCTCGCCGCTGTCACTCTGCCCCCCGAACATGCGCTCATCGTAGCTGGCGCCGGTAGCGGTAAAACTCGAGTCTTGACCACTCGGATCGCGTGGCTGATCTCGAGCGCACAGGTCAGCCCGCAAGGCATCCTTGCAGTTACGTTTACCAACAAGGCGGCGCGCGAGATGCTGGGCCGCCTGTCGGCGATGCTGCCGATCAATCCGCGGGGCATGTGGATCGGAACCTTCCACGGGCTTTGCAACCGACTGCTGCGCGCTCACGCCCGTGATGCCGGGCTCTCTCCCACGTTTCAGATCATGGATTCCGCCGACCAGCTGGCCGCCGTGAAGCGGCTCCTGCGGACCCTCTCGGTCGACGACGAAAAGTATCCTCCGAAGAACTTGCAGCATTTCATCAACGGCTGCAAGGAGTCTGGCCTGCGGGCTTCAGCGGTCGAGGTGTTTGACGATTACAACCGCCGATTCGTTGAGCTTTATGCGGCCTATGATGAGCAATGCCAACGTGAGGGCGTGGTCGATTTTGCCGAGCTGCTGCTGCGCTGTCACGAGCTGCTCGAGCGCAACCAGCTGCTGCGCGAGCACTACCAGCAGCGCTTCAGGCACATCCTGGTTGACGAGTTTCAGGACACCAATGTTTTGCAGTACCGCTGGCTTCAGCTCCTCGCGGGCACGCGTTCAGCGGTGTTTGCGGTAGGTGACGATGATCAGAGCATCTACGCCTTTCGAGGTGCCAACGTCGGCAACATGGCGTCGTTTGAGCGCGAGTTTGGCGTACGCCACCTCATCAAGCTGGAGCAGAACTATCGCTCTCAGGGCAACATTCTCGATTGCGCCAACGCCTTGATCGAACACAACAGCCGGCGCCTGGGCAAGCGCCTTTGGACCGATGCGGGATCGGGAGAACCGGTTCGCATTCACGAAGCGCTGAGCGATGGTGAGGAGGCGCAGTGGCTGGTCGAGTCGGTCAGGCACCTCTGTTCCCAGGGGATGGCGCGCCGCGACATCGCGGTGCTCTATCGTTCGAACGCGCAGTCCCGAGTGCTCGAGCATGCCCTGTTCTCCGCGGGGGTCGCCTACCGTGTCTACGGCGGATTGCGATTTTTCGAGCGGGCGGAAATCCGGCATGCGATGGCTTACCTTCGGCTTCTCGCCAATCCCGACGACGACGGGGCTTTCCTGAGGGTGGTCAATTTTCCGGCACGCGGCATTGGCGCGCGTTCGGTTGAAGTCCTCCAGGACATCGCCCAGCGCGAGGGGCGGTCGCTGGCTGGCTCGGTGAGTCAGCTCTCGGGTGCGGCTGCGCAGCGGCTCGGTGGATTCGTGAAACTGATTGAGACCCTGCGCGAGGAGTCGGCACGCCTGCCCCTGCCAGAGCTGATCGAACATGTCCTCGAGCGCAGCGGCCTCCCAGCGCATTACGCGACTGAGCGTGAGGGCCAGGAACGGATCGAAAACCTCCGCGAGTTGGTCAATGCGGCGGCGGCTTATCTGGCCGAGGAAGGAATCTCCGCGGACGCACCGGGCAATCTCGGCGTGGTGGGTGCGGCTGACCCGGTGGCTGGACTTGCGCTCGCCGCTCCGTCTACGCTCCCGGCGCCCGCGATGGACGACGGCTCTGATGGCACGACAGCCGCCTTGGCAGAAGACGGGTCCACTCCGGTTCCCGGGCTCGCCGCGCTCGCCGTGCCTCAGTTGACACCGCTTGCCGCGTTTCTCGCCCATGCCTCACTCGAGGCGGGAGACAGCCAGGCCGCCGAGGGACAGGACGCGGTGCAGTTGATGACCGTCCATGCGGCCAAGGGACTCGAGTTCGACTCGGTCTTCTTGACCGGGCTTGAGGAGGGGCTGTTTCCGCACGAGAACTCGGCCGCTGAGCTCGACGGGCTCGAGGAGGAGCGACGCCTGATGTACGTGGCAATCACCCGGGCTCGACGGTGTTTGCATCTGTCGTTTGCCCAGACCCGCATGCTTCATGGTCAGACCCGATACAACCTCCGATCGCGCTTCGTCGACGAGCTGCCCGAGCCCGCCCTCAAGTGGCTGACGCCGCGTGTGCGGGCGCCCGCCAACGACCGGTTTCGCGAGGGCTGGGGAGCCGCCTGGGAAGGATTCGACGGCGGAGGCGGTCGCAACGGGGGGCGCGAGCGGTTTTCAGCCGCTCATCCGGCGCAGGCTCGGCGGTTCGATCGAGATACCGACCTGGGTCGAGCCGATGCTGGCAGTCAGCGCGCCGCCGAGCGTTTCGACCGGGGGCTCACCTGGCGGATCGGCCAGAGCGTCGCCCACGCCCGGTTTGGCGAGGGAGTCATTGTGTCGATCGAAGGGCAGGGCACCGACGCTCGCGTCCAGATCAACTTTGGCCGGCAGGGCGTCAAGTGGCTCGCCCTCTCGGTCGCCAAGCTCGAACCGGTGCTCAGCTGAGCGGCCGATGACCGCTGCTGTGATCTACCGCGTCGCGGTAAGTGGCCCAAAACGAGCAGTAAACCGCGGCCAGCGCACCCAGCCAGATCGGATAGAGGATCAGCGTCATGAGCAGCGGTGATCCGCTGATCAAGCCCTGCACGATTCGTAGCGTCAACATCCCAGCGAGCGCCACCGCGAACCAGCCAACAGCGTAGACGAGAAAGGCGGACTTGTTGCGCAGGATCGCGGCCAGGCTGAAGAACATCGACTTGCCCAGGGGGACTCCGTCCCAGGCGATGAACATCGGCGCATACCAGGTCGCCAGCTGCACCGGCAGGTAGATCACCAGAAAGAGTAGCATCGCCCAACCGATTGGCACCTGAGCGGCACGCGGGTCGTTGGGACTCATCCGGCCGCTCGCGACGTCCATCAGGAGTTCGCCACCGGCGAGGGTTGCTGCCGCGAGAGCGAGCAGGGTGGCGACCGCGTTGATCACCCCCAGGCCCAGGAGCGGGCGCCAGGCCTGCCCCTGCCGGTCCTTGAATCCCGAGAACAGCACCATGGGTGAGGGGTTCTGTCCGCTATCGGCCATGCGCGCCGCCCGCATCATCCCGACCATGAACACGGGCGTGAGCAGTAGGGGGCCAACGGTACCCAGCACGGGGATGATCAAGGACAGGCCCATCAACATCAGATTGATGAAGGTGATCGAGAGCAGGCCGATGGGTTGCTTGCGCAAGATCCGAAAACCCTCGATGACCCAGCGCCAGCCGGTCAGTGCGGGGAGTCTTGATATCTGCATGGGTGGATCATCGTGGCGGAGGGTTGAGGGTCGCTCGTGAGGGGCTCACGAAACCATCGGCTCATGTGAGCACCTGAAGGCGATCACGACGGTCCATCAATATACGCTCGAAGTGCGCTGGATCCTTGGCCTTGACCATCTGCGCCGGTCGGGGAAGATGAAAGTCGTGGAGCCTGGATAACCAGAATCGCAGCGCCGCCGCGCGCAGCATCATCGGCCAGGCGCGGCGCTCGGCAGGCTCGAACTCGCGGACACCGCGGTACGCTGAAAGGAGCGCTGCCAGGCGAGCTGCGACCAGATGGCCGGAGGCATCGTCGATACACCAATCATTGACTGTGACCGCCAGGTCGTAGAGCCAGTGATCGGTGCAGGCAAAATAGAAATCAATCACCCCTGGCTTGGGTGGGCCGCCCGCATCGGCGGTCGACTCGAAGAGCACATTGTCACGGAACAGATCGGCGTGTACCGCTCCGCCGGGCAAATGCCCAAATTCGACGCAGTCGCCGAAGGCCTGCTGTGCTCTGAGCTCGTCCTCGAGCAGCGCGAGTCTTGCGTTGGGCAGATGGGCCTGCAGGTCGCGGGCTGCGGCTGGCCACCAGACGCGTCCCCGGGGGTTCGCAAAGGCCCGCGGATAGTCGGCGCCTGCGAGGTGCATGCGAGCCAGCAAGGTGCCGATCGCCGCGCAGTGATTCACAGTCGGCTCCATACAGGGGCGCCCTGCGAGTCGGGTAACCAGCGCGGCGGGCTTGCCGCAGAGTGTGGAGAACAACCGTCCACTGCGATCGGGGCGAGGATCCGGGCACACAATCTGCCGCTCGGCCAAGTGCTTCATCAGCCCCAGATAGAACGGCAGGTCAGCGGCGGACAAGCGCTCGAACAGCGTGAGCACAAAGCGTCCTGCTTCGGCGTCGAGGAAGAAGTTGCTGTTCTCGATCCCTGAAGCGATGCCCTCGAGTGCGATAAGACGGCCGAGACCGTAGGCCGCAAGCCATTGCTCGGCCTGCGCGCGAGAAACGGCAGTGAAGACGGCCATGACCCTCAGCCCCTCACTTGGGATGCTGGGCTCGGGCCAAAGAACGGGCGGCCGGGATCAGCCCATGCCTGCATGGCGGACAAGGGGGCGGGACGAAATCCGGGATAATGCCAACACGTGCTGCCGCTCTTGCGATCCGGCCGACGACCGGAGCGGGCTTTGCGCAAGTTGTTTCCTGTGATGGCCAAACCCGCTTTCCTGCGGCCTTCCCTACTTTGACGACACATGGCCTCTGACAAAGCACTGCTGCTGGTTGACGGGTCGAGCTACCTGTACCGAGCCTTTCATGCG
>CAZAVT010000052.1:0-227 GCA_964488395.1 uncultured Burkholderiaceae bacterium
CCCTGAAGCGCCATCCGCTTCATCAACTCGAACGAGCTGGTCTCGAGGACCACTTCGGGCGGTACGGGCTGAGCGGCCAAGCGGGGAGCGAGCGCTTCGCGCAGGGTCAGTTCGGGCGCAGGCAGAACCAAGGGGTAACGCAAGCACTGGGAAAAACGCAGCGACTTCAGGCGGGTCAGCGGATGATCGGGCAGGGTCGCGACGCCCAAATCGAAGGCTGCAACGCT
>CAZAVT010000052.1:237-14022 GCA_964488395.1 uncultured Burkholderiaceae bacterium
CTGTCGCTGATGCACAAAACCGATCGCAACGTCCGCCTCGCCATCGATCACCCGCTGTGCCGCTCTCAACGAACCACTGATACTCACAGTGAAGGTGACCCGCGGATGCGCATCGACCATCCGCTTGAGCAACGATGGCACGAAGTCATGGGTCAGCGCCTCGACCGTGACCAGATGAACATGCCCAACCTGCAGACCCGAGAGGGCCTGCAACTCGAGCGCCATGCGCTCCTCGTCCTGGATGACATGGATGACATGACGAGCAAAGACTTCACCGGCCGGTGTCAGCCGCAGCCCCGTGGGCAAGCGCTCGAAGAGAGGCGCGCCCACCTGGGCTTCGAGCGCGAGCAACTGTCGATTCAGCGCGGAGGAGGAAATATGAAGAAAACGGGCAGCCTGCCGAATCGACCCGCTGCGTCGGATGGTGTCGAAGTGGCGCAAGGCGCGCGACTGAATCGTCATGGCTCGAGGTCGGTCGGAATGCTCAGGACGGCACCTTTGGATCGTAGCATTGACATCCGCGACGCTCCGTCGATAGGCTCTGCCACAAAGGGACGATCATGACCACCGACCGCTATCAGGCAATCCACAGCACTTTTCAGTGGCAGGTCCCTGGCGACTTCAATATCGCCAAAGTGTGTTGTGCACGTTGGGCTCGTTCGACTCCCTACGCGGTGGCCTTGCGCTGCGTCGACGAGGCCGGGAGCGTGACAGACCATGATTACGGCGAGCTGCAGCGCGAGTCCAATCGCCTGTCGAGCGCACTGCGTGGACTCGGCGTGCGCCGAGGCGATCGCGTGGCGCTGGTGCTTCCCCAACGCTTCGAGACCGCGGTCGCACACCTGGCGGTTTACCAGATCGGCGCGGTGGCGATGCCACTGTCGATCCTGTTCGGGCCCGATGCACTCGAATTCCGGCTGCAAGACAGCGGGGCCGTCGCCGCGATCGTGGATGAGTCAGCTCTGTCTCGCTTGAACGAGCTGCGCCCAAGATGTCCAGCCCTGCGACATCTGATCGTCACCGGTCACGAAGCAGGAAAGGCGGACCTTTGCTGGAGCGAACTACTGAACCGCGCCTCACAGCGATTTACGGCGGTCAAGACCGCAGCCGACGACCCCGCGATCCTGATCTACACCAGCGGAACGACGGGGCCGCCCAAAGGAGCGCTGATTCCGCACCGGGCCTTGATCGGCAATCTCACCGGCTTTGTCTGTAGCCAGAACTGGTTCGAGGGGCACGATGCAATCTTCTGGTCGCCAGCCGACTGGGCCTGGACCGGCGGACTGATGGATGCTTTGCTACCCACGCTCTACTTCGGCCGGACCATCGTTGGCACCCAGGGGCGATTCGACCCGCTACGGGCCTTCGAACTGATGCAGGATCATCGCGTGACCCACACCTTCCTGTTTCCGACCGCCATCAAGGCGATGATGAAGGCATGCCCCAACCCGCTCGCCCGTTACCGCCTGAATTTACGAGCGATCATGAGTGCGGGTGAGGCGGTCGGAGATGCAGTCTTTACCTGGTGCCGTGACCACCTGCGAGTCACGGTCAATGAGATGTTCGGCCAAACGGAAATCAATTACGTCGTTGGCAATTGCGGGGCGAGCCGCGACGCCAAGGGTCATAGGGCACCGGGATGGCCTGCACGCCCCGGTAGCATGGGCCGCCCTTATCCTGGCCATCGCGTCGCAGTCATCGACGAGCAAGGCAATGAGTGCCCGCGAGGAACACCGGGCGATGTGGCTGTGCACCGCCGGGACATCCACGGCGTGCCGGACCCCGTGTTCTTCCTCGGCTACTGGAACAACGCGCAGGCAACGGCCAGCAAGTTTACCGGCGACCCCGACAACAGCTGGTGCCGCACCGGAGATACGGCTGTCATGGACGAGGATGGCTACCTCTGGTACCTAGGCCGCAGTGATGACATGTTCAAGGCAGCCGGCTATCGAATCGGACCGAGCGAGGTCGAGAACTGCCTGGTGAAACATCCTGCGGTCGCCAACGCAGCCGTTGTGCCCAAACCGGATCCCGAACGCGGCGCGGTGGTCAAGGCTTACGTCGTACTCGCTGAGGGATTCTCTGGCGACGAGACGCTGGTTGCCCAATTGCAAGCGCATGTCCGGGGCAAGCTCGCGCCCTACGAGTACCCCAAGGACATCGAGTTCATCGATGCTCTGCCGATGACGACCACCGGCAAGATCCAGCGTCGGGTGCTCAGGTTGCGCGAGGAGGAACGCGCTGGCGCAATCAATCCAGCTGGAATCAATAAACCGTGATCTCGACGCGACGGTTGGCCGGCTCGTCGGTCTCGTCCGGAGTCTGAACCAGCAGTTGCCGCTCACCGCGACCGGACACCTGCAGGCGCTCGCTCGGAAGCGACAATGCATCGAGTCTACGACTGACCGTACGAGCACGCTCGAGTGACAGGGCGTCGTTGACCGCGGCAGCGCCAACTGTGTCGGTGTGACCAATGACATCCACGGAAGGGATTGAGGGCCAGTTTGCAATCCCTCGTTGCACACCAGCGAGCGTGGATTCCGACTCAGGGGTCAGTCGCGACGAACTCCCTGCCTCGAAGCGCAGAACAAAGGTCTGAGCAGCAGGTGGAAGCGCCTCGAGGAGTGGACCGTATTGGGCCCGCACCTGCGCCTCGGTCCATTCGACCCGGCGGGCGCCCTGCTCATCGATGTCCAATCCGGCGTAGGCGCGATCCAACACCACCGACAGGCCCATGCCCTCCAGACGAATCTCTCCGACTTTCCCATCCGGGTCCGGCAACAAGACATATCGGTCGACCGGACAACTGCGTGGGAAAGCGCCTGTTTGCCAGCATAGGCCCTGCGCCGAGCGCACGATCCGACCCTGACCGTCGCGAAGGGACCCGGGATCCGATGCGCCAGTCGTTCCTGCGAGATCGGCGATGAAGCGAGTACCTCGTACACCCAAGGTCATCGTCGCAGCGTTGAAGCGCACGGCATCCGGACTCGCTTTGGCTATCTTGCCCGATATGGACGCCAGGCTGCCGGTTCCCAGGCGGACCTGCTGCTCCCCCTGATGTGTTACAGGGTCGAATCGGTAACGACGCAGATCGACCTCGGAATGGGGGCCCAGCGCAATCGATGACTGATCACGCAGGCTCAAGCTGGCGTGACTCGCAGCCGCGGTAGTGATTCGATCGCTTTCGAGGAGCGCATCGCCGGCTCGCGCCGGTCGCTTGACGGCCGCACGCTCGATCGCAACCTCGCCCTTCAGCGCCTTGACGACTCCGATCGTCTCCTGCGCCAGAAGCCCGCTTGGTAGTCCCGCAAGGAGCACCCATAAACACTTCAACCCTCGAATCATCACCCTGCTCCTGACGATTGATTGCGCTCAGCGAGCGCCGCTTCCGCCTCACGAACCCGCTCGACCATCTCCTGCCATTGACGATCCCGCTCAGACTGCCGGGCCTTTGCGGCGCTCGCCTGCACAAAAGTGAAGAGCATGCCGAAAACAGCCGATGTCACAAGAAACAGGGAAGCTGCGTCAAACAAGAGCCCGTGAGCGCGAAACAGATGAAAGCCCAGACTGACTGCGAGAGCGTTGATACCCAGAGAGGCAAGCACTCCTGCCTTGGGAATCCGGTAGATCAGGCCCAGCCGCTTAGACGGCTGAACTCTGGGTACCAGCCAAATCATCAGCGACCCGACCGCAAGCGTGAACGCGATCTCGGCAAAGATCATCCACCAGGGCCGCAACAGGAATCGCTGGTCGAAAAGCGATTCGATGAGCTGCGCCTGGATCTCGATACCTGGCACATGCTCTCCGAGGGCCGTGACACGCATGTCATTGAGGCCCATACCGGTCACACCGATCATCACCAGCTTACCCGCGAGCGCGTTCGCATCAGCTCGGCCAGCAAGCACGTCGGCAGCCGAGACATAACGGCCTCGGGTGCTGGATTCGCCGGCGAAATGTAAGTGAACCTCCGCGCCTGACTGGGTCGGCACCCTCAGCTCACCCACCTGAATCGCTTCGACCCCTCGATGGGTCACGAGGACGCGTACGCCTGAAGCACCCAATCCAACCCGGAACATCTCCATCGCGAGCGACGGCACAGGATGACCAGCGACCGTGGCCACCAGGGGAATTCTTCGGACGATCCCATCAGCGGTGTCGACACTGAGCAAAGCCTGTCCAGCTGCAGCTGACTGGAGAACGGGGAGGCTTGCCAACACCGCCGGGTAATCACGGACGGTCCTCGGAAGTGCGTCAGCCCCCTCCAGCCCGATCGGCCAGCTCCGTAAACCCTCCGAGGTCGTGAATGTCTTGAAATCAAATCCTGCGGCGCCCAGAACCGATGGCGTGCGGCGAAGCGCCCGAGCGAGGACCTCGTCATTGCCCGGAAGCGCCATCAATTGAGCTGCGAGCTCCGGGTGGCCATCGCGAAGCGTTCGGGCGACTTCGTTCGGAGAGGTCTGATCCACTTCAGGCATGTAGATATCGAGTCCGATGGCGGCGGGGCCATGCTGACCGATCGCATCGATCAGCGCCGCCAGTCGGTGTCGCGGCCAGGGCCACTGCCCCAGCGTTGCGAGACTTTTCTAGTCAATCGCAACGATGGTGACTGGCTGCGAGGACACCTCGCGCGGAGACTCGCGCTGATAACGATCGAACAGGAAATGGCGCCCGTTCGAATAGGAGCCAGCCAGCCAGTTTGCGGCTGCGCTGACCGGTCTCGGTAGGGGCGACCACCAGGAGGGCCAGTCCGCCAGTAGCATCAGCAGGCAGGAGCTGAGCAGGACCAGCGCAGCGAGGGGGCGACCCTTTTCCGAAAACACCCGCACGACCGTACGAACGGGAGGGCTCGATTCGATTCGCTGTCGGAGCGTGTCGTGAAGTTCTGGCTGGCCCATGGTCGACGCGAGGATGAGTCGTGCGCCGCGGATCGACAATCCTGCGTCCGAAGGATGCTGACCCAAGCACGCCTGGATGACGGCGCGGAGTCCGAAGCTGCCACGCCCTGCCTAAGCTCGGGCACAATGGAGCGCTCCAAGATCGCCCAAATGCCCAAGGACCCCGGATGAAACGAACCTGCCTCGCCGCCCTGGCTAGCGTGATGTTGCTTCTGGCAGCGGGTGTCGCTGACGCCCAGAGCGGTCAGTGTGGCTTTATCCGCGACCCCGACCAGCAGGCGCAATGTCGGGCTCAATCGGGGAGCGGCTCAGGCCAGTGCGGGTTCATCCGCAATTCGGATCTACAAGCCTATTGCAGGGCGACGACCGGCAGCGGCAGCGGCCAATGCGGATTCATCCGAGACGGCGATCTGCAATCACTTTGCCGAGCCGTGACCGACGGCGGCTCTGGTCAATGCGGTTTCATTCGCAATTCGGATTCTCAAGCGTATTGCCGCGCGATCACCGGGGGGGGCAGCGGTCAATGCGGCTTCATTCGTGACGGCGATCTGCAATCATTCTGTCGAGCGGTGACCGGTGGGGGTTCAGGCCAGTGCGGTTTCATTCGTGACTCGGATCTGCAGGCTGCCTGTCGCGCCCGCTTTGGCTGAACCCGAGTCCATCGCCCCATCAAGCCGCTGCGAGTCTCGGGTAGACTGCGCCGATGCTGACCCCGCCGCGCACCGTCTTTGATCCAGCTGGCTACACGGTCTTCGATACTCCAGTCCTCAGCGCCGCGCTGCGATGGCTTTCTGGTCGGTTCTTCAGTGGGCTCGGCTGGAGGTTCGAGGGGCAGATTCCAAACGAGGTCACTCAGGCGGTCGTGATCGCCGCCCCACACACCAGTAATTGGGACCTGCCCTATGCCCTCCTCGCGGCCTTCGCGCTCGGCCGCAAGGTGCACTGGCTCGGCAAAGCTCAGATTTTCCGCTTTCCGTTTCGGGGCCTGATGCGCTGGCTCGGCGGCATCCCGGTCGACCGCAGCCGCTCGAACAACCTGGTCGACGCAGCGGTGCAGTGCTTCAGGCAATCACAGACGCCACTGCTGCTGATCGTACCGCCCGAGGGCACTCGCAGCGCGGTGAGACAGTGGAAAACCGGTTTCTACTACATTGCTCTCGGTGCAGGAGTACCGGTGATCATGGCCTACATGGACCATGGCACTCGCCAGTGCGGAGCCAGTCACGTGCTCCAGCCAAGCGGTGATATCGAGGCCGACATGGCAACGATCCGCAACTTCTACGCCCCATTTCGTGGCTGGTCCAGGCGCAATTCGGGGCCTTAAAGGACCGGTGTGCCGTGCTCGCCCGCTTCGCGCATGGCCCAATAGGTCTGGTCGAGCAATTGAGTAATAGGGCCCGGCGAAGTGGGGAGCGCTCGCCCTGAAACTTCGCGAACGGCGAGTGCCCCGCCCGCGGTGCTGGTGGTAAAGACCTCATCGGCGCAGTACAAGTCAAAAGCGGTCAGATTCGCTTCCCGCCATGGAATACCGACTCGATCGGCGCACTCCAGAATGGTCTGTCGGGTGATGCCTCGCAAGATCTGGTCGCCCGGCGTATAGAGCACCCCCTCTCGAACAAGGAATAGGTTCGACGAAGGCCCCTCGGCAACATACCCCTGGGCATCGAGCCAAATGACGGCGTCATAGCCGGCAGTCAGTCCCTCCAGGCGAGCTAACTGAAAGTGCAGTCGATCAAGCGCCTTGTAGCGAGGATCGAGCGTATCAGGCGAAAACCCTCTCAGATGGCTGATCCCCAGCCGGATGCCCTCGCGGCGCTTTTGCTCGTCCGCAAGAAAGACGTAGGGTGCCACCCAGACGATCTCGGTGGGCTCGTGATCACGTGGATCGGCGCCGATCGCCTTCGCAACACCCCGGGTCGCAATGAATCGCACGCTGGCATCCTGGAGCCGATTGCGTTTGACGGTCTCGATGATCACCTCGCGCCATTGTTCAGGGGACAACCTCGACTGGATGGCTGTGGCACGCAAGGACAGGAAGAACCGCTCGATATGCTGATCAAGCTTGAAAAGCGATCCCTTCCAGGCTGACACCACGTCGAAAATACCGTCGCCGAGCAGGAAACCCTGGTCGAGAATCGAAATCCGCGCGTCAGCAAGTGCAGGGTATTGGCCATTCAGATAGACGATCGGCTCGTGCGCCACGATGAGTCCTCCCGGGTCAAGGGTTGGGCCGCCCGAGCCAGCAGGCACTCGCCACCGGGCCGGACGCGATCAATGGGGGTCGCTCGGCGGCGCAGCGATCATGCCGCTCGGGGCATCGGCTGACAAAAGGGCAACCCTCAGGGGGTGACAGGGGACTGGGTAAATCGCCCGTCAGTATGATGCGGCTGCGTAAACGCTGCTGCCTCGGATCAGGTACCGGAATAGCCGAGAGCAGCGCCCGAGTGTAGGGATGGGCGGGCTCGGCGAAGACGGTCGCCGCTGGCCCCTGCTCGACCACAGTGCCAAGGTACATGACCAGGATCTGGTCGGAGATATGCCGAACCACCGACAGGTCGTGCGAGATGAACATATAAGCCAGACCCAGATCCTGCTGCAGACTCATCAGCAGATTGAGAATCTGCGAACGGATCGATACATCGAGTGCGGAAACAGGCTCATCGAGAACCAGGAGGCTGGGGGACAGGGCGAGCGCTCGCGCGATCACCACGCGCTGCTTTTGACCGCCTGAGATGGCATGGGGCTTGCGCTCTGCGAGTGATCGCGGAAGGCCTACCCGCTCAAGCAGCTCATCCACCCTCGCTTCGCGGCGCTCGCGCGTCCAGCCCTGAATCCGCATCGGCTCAGCGATGCTGTCGCGAAGGCTCATTCGGGGATCCAGCGCGGCCGACGGATCCTGATAGACCAGCGCGATGCGTTGGGCAAGCTCCCGACGATCGATTCGACGCTCGACCGACAGTGGCCTGTCATCGAGCAGGATCTGTCCGGCAGTGGGGCGAACCATCCCCAGGATGGCATAGGCGAGCGTCGACTTGCCGCAACCGCTTTCGCCGACCAGCGCAAGCGTCCGACCCGGCGCCAGCGTGAAACTGATCCCGTCGACCGCCTTGACCGTTCCTGCGCCTCGAACGCCCCGCACGGGGAAATGCACCTTGAGCTGATCGACCCTGAGAAGCGATTTCGTCATGCCGAGATCCTGACCCCGATGGGGCGGCGCGACAGGCTCCAGCAGGCCGCCTGCTGCCGGTCGGCCTCGACGGACTGGAGCATCGGGCGCTCAGCGCAGCGATCGAATGCGTCGGGACAACGGGGTGCGAACCGGCACCCGACGGGCCACTGATCAGCGGACGGCACCGTTCCCTCGATGGTCGGCAATCGCCGGCCAGGCTCGCCATCGAGTCGCGGAATCGTCTCCAGAAGCAGTCGCGTGTAGGGATGCGCCGGCTGGGAGAAGACCTGTTCGACCCGTCCCTGTTCGACGATGCAGCCGCCATACATCACAGCGACACGGTCGGCCATATCGGCCACGACGCCCATGTCATGCGTGATCAGAACGATCGCACTACCCACTTCCTGTCGAAGTGACTTCATGAGTTCCAGGATCTGCGCCTGGATCGTGACATCGAGCGCGGTGGTCGGCTCGTCAGCAATCAATAAGCGTGGTCGCCCGATCAAGGCCGACGCGATCATGATGCGCTGGCACATCCCGCCTGATAGCTCGAACGGGAACTGCCGGGCCCGTACGGCAGGCTCCGGGATGCCGACCCGCTCGAGCATCTGGAGGGCTGCGGCTCGGGCCGCATCGCCCCGCAATCCCTGATGAATCTGCAAGGCCTCGGCGACCTGATCGCCAACCCGCATCAACGGGTTGAGCGATGCGACCGGTTCCTGAAAGATCAACGAGGCGAGGCTGCCTCGTATCGCCTGCAATTCGGCCTCACTCATGGCCGTCAGTTCGTGGTCGCCGAGCCGAATGACCCCGCCACAGCGGCGAACCGCAGCAGGTAACAAACCCAGAATCGACAAGGCCGTGAGGCTCTTGCCGCAACCGCTCTCCCCGACCAGCGCAACCACCTCGCCAGCCTGAACCTCGAGGCTGATCGCGTCGACCAGGACGACGTCGCCCGACGCGAGGGTGAGCGACTCGATCGCCAGGACCGGCCCGTTGCCGGTCACGCCTGGCCCCATCGCCGGGGACCAATCCACTCGGGCGTTGCGATCGGAACTTTGAACAGGTCCCGATTGACCGACCCAGCATGATACCGGGCGACTTCACCCACCGTCGTGACCCAGCAGCCCGTAGTCGACCGGGCGCGCTCGAGCAGTCGCTCGAGCATCAGCACTCTGTGCGCGCGACCACTGATCCAGTCGTGAACCGTCACCATGCAGAGCCCGCCGAAACGATGGAGCGCCTCCCATTCATCGTGCCAGACCTCGGCGACGGCTCGGGTCGACGAGGGCGCCCAATGGTCCCCACCGCCCCCCAGGAACTTGAAGTGGATCGCGTCATCGAACAGCCACTGGACCGGCACCTCGATCACGTCCCCCACCGTGTAGGGATTGTCGAACCCAGCGAGCGACGTGTCGTAAAGACCTCGGGCTCCAATTTCAGCAAGCATGTGAGGCGTGAGCTCCCATGCCGGTGAGCGGAAACCGCGCGGCTCTTGACCGGTCTGCCGTCGGAACAAGGCGATGCTCGCTTCGAGCGCGGCACTGAATTCCGTATCGCTCGTCTGCTGAACCAGTTCGTGGAAATAGCCATGCAAGCCAATCTCGTGACCTCGCTCGAGCAGGGCAGGGAGCAATTCGGGATGGCGCTCAGCAACCACACCCGGTACGAAAAAGGACCCCTTGACCTCGACTCGATCAAGCATGTCAAGCAGACGCCAGATGCCTACCCTTGTGCCATAGGCACGCTGCTCAGCATGGCTGAGAAACCTGGAAGGCGGCCCGTCGCGCAGCCCCCAAAGCAGCGGCGACTGCTCGTCGATATCGACCGTGAAGCAGAGGGCGCTGCGCACGCCCTCCGGCCAGCGATAGGCAGGCCAGGGTGAGCGACTACGCTGAGACTGAGATGCTGCACCATTCATCGAGAAGTCCCTCCCGCGGGATGACGACGATACGTTTCAAAGGGGGTGCTTCTTGTCCTGGAATACGTCCATTGAACCGATCGAATTACCGCCGTCCAGCGTCAAGGTTGCGCCTGTCATATAGGCCGACGCCTCACTCGCAAGATAGTAGAGCGCATTGCGCAGGTCGGGATAGGACACGCCCCGGCCCAACGGGATGGCAGCGGCGGTCTTCTTTACATGGGCTTCGGTCAACGGACTCGCCGTGCTGCCGGGAGCAAAACCCGGCTCGAGTGTATTGACCCGGATGCCGAACTCGGCGAGCTCGATCGCAAAACCCTTGGTCAAGCGATCAAGTGCCGTTTTCGAAGTGCAGTACGGCACCACGCTGCGACGCATCTTCCTGGAGGCGCCGGAGGAAACATTGATGATTGAACCCTTGATCTGCTGGCCTACCATCTGGATCGCGAAACCCCGGCTCAACATGAACGGGGCCCGCAGGTTGATACCCATGATGCGATCGAATTCCGCCAGATCGATATCGAGAAGAAAACCGCTCGGATAGACCCCCGCATTGTTGACGATCACATCGGCCGACCCCCAGCGCTTCCCAACCGCGTCGATGAGTGCCTGCATCGACAGGCCATCGGTCAGGTCGGCCTGCCAGGCGAAGCCGTCCGGACCCAGCCCATCGACGAAGGTCGCCTCAACCTGCGCAGTCGTCACGGCATCGGTCGCACACACCGAGCAACCCGCCTCAATCAAGGCCTGAACCATCCAGCGGCCCATCACGCCGGTCGCACCCGTCAGTACCACCCTTTTTCCTCTAAGCCCGGTTCGCAGGTCCATCCCATAGCCTCCCTAGTTGAGCCGAGGGTCAAATCGATCCCTCAGATCGTCACCCAGCAAATTGATCGAAAGCACCAGCACAAACAGGCACAAGCCCGGGAAGGTCGCGATCCACCAGGCCGAGTCAAGGTAATTGCGTCCAGTGCTGAGCATTGCACCCCAGCTCGCAGTGGGTGGCTGCACGCCAAGTCCGAGAAACGACAGACCCGCTTCGAACAGCACCATCAGACCGAACTCGAGGGTCGCCACCACGGTGACCGCACCGAGCAGGTTGGGCAGGATATGGCGAAAAAGCACGACGGGAGCGCTTGCGCCCATCTGCCGCGCAATCCGGACATAGGGCATATTGGCCAGCGCAAGCGTCTGACCATAAGCGACCCGCGCGTAGCGGGGCCAGCGGGTCAGCGCGAGCACCAGCACCACGTTCACCAGACCCGGACCCAGCACGGCAACCGTCAGAATCGCCAGCAAGATAGCCGGGACCGATAGGAAGACGTCGACGACCCGCATTAAAACGGTCTCGACCCAACCGCGGTAATAGCCCGCCAGCATTCCGAGCGTGACACCCACGGTTCCTGAAATCAGCGCCGCCGAGAAAGCCACCAGGAGCGATACGCGGGCACCATGAATCAGCCGGCTCAGGACGTCACGGCCAAGTTCGTCGCTCCCCAGCCAATACAGAAAAGCACGCGACTGCGTTCCTGGTGGCTTCAGTCGCCCCAGCAGGTTCTGCGCATTGGGGTCGTAGGGCGCGAGCAAGGGGGCCAGAAGGGCGATAACGACAATCACCAGGATCATCACGAGCGGTACCAGCCATCGCCAGCGTCGCCACCCCGTCACCGCGCTGCCCCATCGAGACGAATGCGCGGATCGACCACGCTATAGAGGAGATCCGCCAACAGATTCAGCATCACCGTGACGAACGCACCGAGCAAGACGACACCCTGGACCAGCATGAAGTCGCGGGCCAGGATCGATTCAACGGTCAATTGCCCCAAGCCTGGCCAGGCAAACACGGTCTCAACGATGACCGCACCTGACAACAGATTGGACAGTTCGAGCGCCGCTACCGAAATCACGGGAATCGATGCGTTCCTGAGGAGGTGCCTGCGCAGCAGATAGCCGGTGCCAGCCCCACGCGCCCGCGCGCTGCGCACATAGTCCCGGGTCAGCTCGTCAAGGAGCGCCGTCCGCATGATGCGAGCGAAGGTTGCCATGCTGAGGAGCCCAAGCGCGATCGACGGCAGGATCAGGTGCTCGATACCGCCCACGGAGGACGGCGGCAGCCACCCGAGGGTCACCGCGAAGATCATGATGAGCAGGATCCCGCTCCAAAATGTCGGCATGCTCTGCGCTGCGAAGACCATCGCTGCGAGGCCTCTGACCAGCGGGTGATTCCGATAGAGGGCAAGGATCACCCCCACCGGCAGACCGATGCCGCAGGCGACGAGCAGCGCACCGGCCGCCAGCTGCAGGGTATAGGGCAACCTCGAGGCGACGATTGCCGTGACCGGTTGATTCTGGACCACCGAATTACCCAGATCGAAGCGCAGCAGATCTCCGATGAATGCCAGGTACTGCCGCCACACAGGCTGATCCAGACCGAGCGCACGACGCAGTTCGTCGATGTCGGCCCGGGTCGCCGTCTCGGGCACCAACAGGTAGGTGGGATCGCCCGTGAGTCGCTGCAGAAAAAAGATCAGTGTGACGACACCGAACAACGTGATCGCGAGTTGCCTCAGCCGGCGAACGAAAAAGGCATTCATCCTCTTGAACCGGGGCTCCGACGCGCCTTGACCACGTGCGTCCGCCGTCTGGGCTCGTCAGTCCTTCCAGCTCATCCGATTGAGGAACAGACTCTCGTTGGGCGTGGGAGTCCACTGCAGTTGACGCGCGGCACCGTAGATCGCCGCCGACTGATAAAGCGGAATCAGAGGCGCTTGCTCCATCACGATCTGACTTACCTGACGGTAGGCCTGATCCCGTTTGGCACGATCCAGGGTCTGGCGCGCATCGTCGAGCAGCTTGTCGGTGACCGGGCTGTGGTAACCCGACCAACCGCTACTGCTGTGAAGCAGCGCATGCAGCACGCCGTCAGCGTCCTGGCAGGCGCACGACCAGCGACCGAAACTCATCTGCGGCACATTCTCGAGCCCACCCTGGGCACGCTTGAGGTAGCTCGCCATGTCCGCCATGTTGATCTTCACCTTGAGGCCGATCTCGGTGAGCATCTGCTGGATCGCCTGCACGATCCGCTGATCAAAGACCGGCGACGTGGCGAGTTCGATCTCGACCTGGGCAGCTGCCCCCGCCTGACGGACCAGCGCCTGGGCGCGCTTCACATCATAGGCAGGCATGGGCAACGAAGCGGCATAGCCCTCGTGCGCGGGCGTCAGCATCTGACCAAGCGCCTTGTCGAAACCCTCCAGGATGCCATCGACCATACCCTGCCGATCCATGGCAAGGCTGACCGCCTGACGAATCTGCAAATTGTCAAACGGCGGCTTTGCCGTGTTCAGTCGGACATAGGCGACTCGCTCGGTCAAGGCGGTGAGCGTCTTTGCCCGCGATGAATTGCGCAGCGGCTTGGCGAGGTCTGCATCAAGCATCGTCACCAGATCAGCCGTACCCGCCTGGAGGTTGGCCACGCGAGTCGCGCCATCGCGCACGGCACGGAAGACAGCGACCTCGAAAGGCCCCTTGCGTCCCCAGTAGGCGTCGTTTCGCTTCAGGGTGACCGACACGCCCTTACGCCACTCCTCGAAGCTGTAGGGACCGCTACCCACCGGCTTCAAGTTGAAGGCCGCATCGCCCACCGCCTCGACCACGTGCCGGGGGACGATCGAAAGCTTGACGAGTTGGGCAAGCAGCGCCGGATAGGGCCCATCGGTGATGAGACGAACCGTTTGGGGGCCCGTCACCTCGGCCTGGGTGATCTTGTTGAACTGGCCGCGCTGGGGGCTTGCAAAGGC
>CAZAVT010000053.1:0-8834 GCA_964488395.1 uncultured Burkholderiaceae bacterium
GTTCACGGGCGACTCGAGGGCGAGACGACCCGAGAGCCAGCCTTTGGACTCGATGCAGTCTGGATCGACCCCTCGCAGCGCGACTATGCCCGAACGCTGGGCTACACGGTGGTCGACCCCAGTACGGCCATTGCGACTCATCTGAACGCCCTGCTGCGTCAGAACGCGGCGGAACTGCTGAGCCACGATGAAACCCAGCAGCTGCTGGACAAACTTGCGCAGCGCTATCCGAAGCTGGTCGAAGACCTGGTGCCCGGCAAGCTGAGCCTGGGCGTCATCACCCGCATCCTGCAGAACCTGCTGAACGAGGCCGTGCCGATTCGCGACATGAGAACCATCGTCGAGACGCTCACCGAGGGGGCCTCCCGCACGCAGGATCCCGACGCGCTGACGGGCCTGGTTCGCCCCAAACTGGGACGGATGATCCTGCAGAACCTCCTCGAAACTGAAGAGGTGCTGCAGGTCATGACGCTGGATCCGTCGATCGAGCAGTTGCTGCAGAACCTCACCCAGCAGCCCGGCGGTTCGCCCGGAATGATGCTGGATCCCGATCTGGCCGAACGGCTGTTCGCGGCGATCCGTGAGAACGCACGACAGATGGAGCAGCAAGGCCAAAGCGCGATCCTGGTGGTGTCGCCACCGATCCGCAATTGGTTGGCACGATCGGTCAGGCACCGCATTGCCGATCTGACTGTTTTGTCCTATAGCGAGATTCCCGAAGACCAGGCGGTTCGCGTGGTCGCCACGGTCGAAGTGCAGCCCAAGAATTGAGGCAGGAGATCTAGATGAGACTGGAACGCGTGATTGCTCGGGACTCCCGGCGGGCGACCGAGCAGGTGATCGAGCAGTTCGGCGCCGACGCGCTGATCATCTCGAATCAAAAGGTCAACGGCATGACCGAGATCGTGGTGGCGGTTGACATCGACAGCACGCCACTCGACGCATCGGATGATCCGTCGGCGGCCAACGAGGCGATCGAGCAAGCCGAGTTGACAGCCACTGCGGCCGCGCCCTCCCCGGTGGCGCCAGCCCCAGGCACCTACCCAAGGGGTAACAGCCGCCCGGACGAGCGAATCGAGCCGGTCCTGTCGATGCCCGCCAGCGACGCGCGCAGCGAACCGGGATTCGAGCCCTGGAACAGCGCCGATTCGTTCGGCAAAGCGCTTCGTGACTCGCTCGGTCCTGTGCCCGCACGCGATGGTCATGCCGATCGGTTACGCTCCGGCCCGGCCGCCGAGCGAGCCGTCAGCCGTTCGCCCTCGGGCCAGGACTCAGCCGGCATTCCCGCCTGGTTGAGCGCCAAGGCCGCTCAGACCGACAAGCCCATAACCGGTAACACCACCGGCTCGGTTCCAGCCGCCCATCCCGCCGCCAGCGATGAGTCGGACGGGCTTCGTGCGCGAGAACTGGTGGACATGGTTCGGGAGGAACTCGCTTCGATGCGCCGAGAGATCGCCCTGTCGCGACAGATGGTGGTGAGTGCTGGCGCGCGCCGGGTCGGAAAAGATCTACAGCCTCTGGTTGATGCACTGGAGCAGGCGGGACTGCCCGTCGCCCTGCGCAGCCTGCTGATCGACCATATTGCCGAGGCCAGCGATATCCGCCAGGCACTGCAGGCTATCCGCAAGATTCTCGCCAGTTCGATCAAAATTCACCCAGAACGCCAGTCATTCACCGGTCTGCAGGTATTGGCCGGTCCCTCCGGAAGCGGAAAAACACACATGGTCTGCCGTCTCGCAGCCCGGCACGCAAGCCATCGTGGCGCAGCCTCGGTCGCGATCCTCAGCTTTGCCGACCAGCGGATCGGGGCATGGACCCAGCTACAGATGCTCGCCAGCCGGTCAGGCGTCGATTGCTTCAGAGTGGCGGACAGCGGCGTGCTGAGAGCCCTGCTGGGCGAACTCTCCAGCCGCGAGCTGATCCTGGTCGACACCTCGGCGAGCGGCTGGCGCGAGGGGCTCGACGCGATCCACGACTGCGCGCCTCAGGCCCGATTCAACCTGTTGTTGCCAGCGGACGCATCGAGCGCTGCCATCCAGCGCCATGCCGCCGGCCGCACCTGGACCTGGTCCAGCCTGATGCTCAGCAAGTTTGATGAATCGCTGCAGCCCTGGCCCTTGATTCAGTCCTTGTGCAACCAGGAGTTTGCCCTGTCGATGGTTAGTTCGGACGCCACGGTCGAATCAGCGCCGCGAGAATTCGAAGCTGGCGAACTGATCGATCATGCCTTTGCGCAAACCCCCGAACTCCATACGCTGGCAGCGCCAGAGCCTTTACGCACCCGCAAGGCCACGTCTCGCAAAGCGACCCGGGACATTCGAAATGCTGCCTGACCGCCCGATCGAGGTCATCGGCATTGCCAGCGGCAAGGGCGGCGTCGGCAAGACCACCGTGTCCGTGAATCTTGCCGTTGCATTGGCCGGACTCGGGCACAAGGTGATGCTGTTCGATGCGGACCTGGGCCTTGCCAATGCCCAACTCGCGCTGGGCTGTCGACCATCGCACAACTTCAGCCATGTGCTCGCGGGCACCCACTCGCTCGCCGACGTGATCGTCACGAGCCCGCAGGGGGTGATGCTGGTTCCCGGGGCCTCTGGCGTGCAGCGCATGGCATCGCTCGACCGCACAGCCATCGGGCAGATCGTTGGGCTCTTCAGCGAACTACAGTTCGAAATCGATTATCTGATCGTGGATGCAGCGGCAGGGATCGCTGAATCGGTCATGCTGATGATGGCCGCCACCCAGCGACGGTTCATCGTCGTTCGCGATGAACCATCGTCGATCGCCGACGCCTACGGTGCCATCAAGGTCCTGACCCGCGATCACGGTCTCGACGAAATCTACCTGGTTCCGAACATGGTCGGCAGCCAGGCGGCGGGGCGCGGGCTCTACCAGCGAATCAACGAGGTCTGCGGCAAGTTCCTCGGCCGCTCGCTGCGCTACCTGCACTCAATCGAAGCCGACGAGCAGGTGGGCAATGCGCACCGGCATCATCGATCGGTCCTCGAACACGCTCCGGCGGGCGGCGCAGCGCGCGATTTCCGTTTGCTCGCTGAGGCCGTCAGGCACCTACCACCGATCGACGGCCCGAGCGGCTCGATGCAATTTTTTATGGAGCGCTTGTGCGCTCCGAGGACCTGAGGATCGCCCGATGATGCAGCGAGTGCGGCTCTACGAACAGGTCGGACGAGACGGCGACGACGCCATCTTGCAGCACGTGGGCCTCGTCAAGCGCGTGGCACTGCATCTCAAGGTGCGACTGCCGCCGATGATGGAGCTTGCCGAGTTGGTCCAGATCGGCATGATTGGCCTGCTCGAGGCGTCGAGAAGCTTCGATCCCACCAAAGGGGTCGAGTTCGAGGATTTCGCCTATAACCGGATCCGCGGCGCCATCATTGACGAGGTTCGTCGCATGTCGACCATGCCACGCTCGGCGATCGCCAACCTGAAGCAGCATAGCGAGGCCTCGCAGGCGCTGGCCAATCAGCTGGGTCGCGCGCCGAGAGAGTCCGAGCTCGCAGCCTTTACCGGCAAAGAACTGCGGGAGCTCCAGCGCGAGGGGAGCCACGCCCAATGGTATGACGTGGTGTCGATGGAGACCGTCCCGGACGAAGCCCTTAATGTTGCAGCGACTTCTGGATGGGAACCGGAAACCAGGGTGGCCGAAGCTCAACTGATGGATTCGCTCCAATCGGCCATCGCCGAATTACCCGAGCGCGACAGGCTCGTCCTATCCCTATATTATTCAGACGGTCTGAATCTGAAAGAGATCGGGGCAACGATCGGGGTCAGCGAATCCCGCGTGAGCCAGATCCTGTCGGCGAACGTCAAGAAGCTTCGATCCCTGATGGGCCTGTCCTGATCCACCAACCTAACAAGCGACCCAAGCCACCGTGATTTCGCTGTTCGGCAAAAAGCCCTCCAAGCGCGACGAGGCTCGCAACACCGCCAAGGCCGAGTACGAAGAGGCCATGAACGCCGACGTCGCCAGCCGTGCGGGTCGAGCGCTCGTGGTGCGCGCCGGCGCACGTGCCAAGGCGCACATCGACAAGACCTTCATCAGCGGCGCTGAAAAGGCAGTCGCCTACGACACCGCACGCGCCCTGGCAATCGTCCGTGGCGACGACAAACCGGAACCGCCCCACGCCGACCCTTACCAGGCGATCAAGTCGGTCAACGGCGACATCCTCGTTTTCCTGCCCACGCATTTTGCGGAGAAGGTCTTCAGAGCGGGCATGCAATACCAGCTGGTCGAAATCACTGCCGAGGAGGCGATTCAGACGGTGCAGGAGGTTGCCGACATGGTCAGCCGCGAGTTGCAGCTCGAGCAGCCCTTCGTCGCCCTCGAATTCCTTCGTGAGGAAATCGCCCAGGATGATCCGGATGCAGCGGCAGGTGGTGAAGACCCTAGCGGGTTAACAGCAAAAGACGGCAACCAGCCGCCTACCACCAAGCCCCCGAAAGCCTGAGCGGATCGACGTCGATGACGACCTTTTTGCAAATCATGATCCTGTTCGCGGTCGCAGCGGTCGCGATCCTCGTCGTCTACCTGATCGATCGAGTCAACAATCTTCAGCGGCTGACCCGGCTGCTGCAGGCCGACGCGCCCGCCCCGAACGCGGAATCCGACGCGAATGGCCCGTTCGGCGATCTATCGGGTCAGCGCTTGTGGGCGGCCCTCTCGGGCATCCCCACCGAGGGGTGGGACAAGACGGCCCTCGATCTGGTTCGCAACCGCTACGCGCTGGTCTTGCGCAAGCACGTCGAGGACGTGTTCTACGAAGGCGTGATGCACAGCAAGTCTGGGACACAGGCCTTGCCGAGCTCGACGCGGTCGGTCCGAACGCTTCGCGGAACCGTCGATTCGTGGATCCCCGTCGACCACGCCATGACGATCTATAAGGCTGGACTCGACGTGTCGAACACCCCACCTGAAGGGCTCGCCGCGGTTCGGACATCGCTCGACAACGCGGTCTCAGGCCTCTTTGATGCTGTCGCGATCAAGCTGCCACGCCCTATCTCTGAAAACCTCATCCCGATGACGGACGCGGAGCGCGGGCTGACTGCTCCTGCCGCTGCCTTGCCCATGGCGGCTGGAGACGGTCAGGCCGCAGCCACGCCACCGAACCCGGATACCAAGGCACTGCCGTCACCATCCCCCGCCTCTTCGGCCGGTGTACCGGCGGCGGCGCCACTTCTCGCCGCGAGTCCCACTGAGCCGACAGCCAGCGCTCCTGCTCCGAAAGACAAAGGGGGAGCAGCCATCGCCGACGCGCTGTTCGGGCCCACCCCGACCACGCCTACGGCAGCCTCATCCCCAGCCTCTACTTCCACCAGCGACACCCGCCGCGCTCAATGAGCATCGCCGGCCGCTAGCGCCTAGGCCAGAGTCGGCTCTTCCTGAAGCTGTTCGGCCGATGACGCAGCGACATCGCGCAGACATTCACGCATCAGCTTCTTTTCGCCGAAACTCAAGGGCCTGACGAAACGCTCGCGTGTCTGAAGCAGCAATTCGCGGTCAACATCTTGCGGGATACCAGGGCTCAGTTGCAGCGCGGCACGCAGATCCTCGCGGGCCTCGATGGATTGGCCCTCCCACCAGGAGCGGACGACCTCCTCGATCGTGGCCGCTTCATCCGCCCCCCCCGCTCCCTGCGCAGCATCGCTGGCGACCCCCGAGGAATGGGAAAGTTCACCAAGATCGGATGGCCGAACCAAGAGCCGACGATCGGCAAGCGAGAGCAGCGGCGCCCATTCACGCTCTTCGACCCGCAAGGTGGCAAGATCGATCAGGCTATCGTCCGCCAGGAGGCAAACGGAGACGCCTCGGAGCTGGGCGTGGTCGATGGCCGAGCCCAGCCGTTCATCGTCGCTGCCGATGACGATCAGCTCGTAAGCCTGTGCCTGGGAAAGCGCCTGCAAGTCCCGCTCAATCGCAGCCCAGGCCTCAGCGGAATTGACACCGGCATCGGAATCGCCACCGAACGCAGCGGCCAACACTGGCAGCGGGCGCACGATCTGCTCGTCGAGCAGCATCGCGTCCGGTCGGTATACCAGTAGATCCGCTTGATGCTCACCTCGAGGCCCGCGTCGGCCAGTAGACGTGACAAGATTCTGATCAGGCCACGCCGGCTGAGCACCGGCTCGGCACCCGGCTCGCAATCTCGCTGGGAGAGCCAGGCGACGAAACGGTCATCAAGCAATGCAACACAACCCGAGGACCGGGGGGGTCTGGGGCGGCGCACGGCAGCACCCTGTTTGGTTTGAAGGGCAAATGGATTGGGTCTGAAATTCATTGGGCTGGATCTACCTGATTAACGCTCGCGCAGTGCCTGCGACAGTGTCTTCACAACCGGTTTCATCAGGTAGTTGAGGACGGTGTTACTGCCGGTGCGGATCTCGACGGTAGCGGTCATGCCAGGCTGGATTTCGAGATCCGCATCGGGCCGACTGCTGAAGCGACGACCTTCGGTTCGAACGCGCACCCGATAGTACGGCTGTTCGCCCTGCTTCAGATCCTCGGTGAGTGTGTCAGCGCTGATGTAGGTCAGCTTCCCTGCCAGATCCCCGTAAATCGTGTAATCGTAGGCGTCAATCTTCACGGTGGCCGAAAGACCCGGCTTGATAAAGGCAATATCGACGGGCATCACGCGGGCCTCGATCAGGAGATCGTCCTCCAGGGGGACGATCTGCATGATTTCTTCGCCCGGTCTTATCACGCCACCTCGAGTCGTGATGCGAATGTTCTTCACGACCCCTCGAACCGGCGCCCGCAGTTCGGTCTGATCGACTTGCGTGAGGCGCTGAGCAACCGTCTGTTCGACGGCGGCCAGATCCTCGAGCGCCTTGCTGAGCTCGGCCTGAGCGTCCTGAAAGTATCGGTTTCGCTTGTTGGTGATCTGAGCGCGCATCTCAGCCCACTGGCGCTCGAGCCGCAGCACATCCGTCTGGCTGACGTCGCCTGTCTTGAGCAGCGGCCGAGTGAGATCGAGTTCGCGCTTGGCGAGTTCAGCCAAGGCCTCGAGCGCCTCGAGTTCCTCGTTGATGGCCGACTGACGCTTGCGAAATAGTGACAACTGGTTGTCCCGAAACTGGGGGTAATTACGAACCTCGGGGGGGAACTGGGGCTGACCACCGAACACTTCGGCGCGCAGCCGGGCCACCGTCGCCGCCAGACCCACAGCCTTCGCACGAGCCTCGAGAAAAGACGCCTCGGATCGGGCCTTTTCGAGCCGAACCAGCACTTGGTCGCGCTCGACGATGTCGCCGTCGCGCACCATCAGCTGCTCGATCAGACCACCGTCCTGGGACTGTATGAGCTGCGAACGTTGGCTCGCAATCACACTGCCCGGCGCCCGAGTAATCTGGTCGATTTCGGCGTAATACGCCCAGATGGTGAATGCCGCGACCGCGACCGCGGTGGTCCAGAGAATCATCCGCGAACTGCGCAGGCGAAGTGCCGCATTCGAACGAGCGTCCGTCTCGCCCGACTCGAGGAACCAGAAAAGCTTCATGGCAGGCCTCGTCCGATCATCTCAAGGTGACGGCGGGGCCGCCGTGTGCCATGCGCTGCCCGCCCGCGACCGGCGATGCCGGGGGGGCAGCAGATCCGCCGGCTGGAGCAGGGGCGCCCCCACCATCCACCGGCCCTGGCTGCCCGCTCGCGGGCTGCCGAAGCCTGGCGAGCACCTGATCCCTGGGGCCATCAAGGACCACTTTCCCACGATCAAGCACGATAAGCCGCTTGACGTGAGGCAGGAGCGCTGGCTTGTGGGTGACCGCGATCACACTCGCGTCGGTCGGCATCTCCTCGAAGAGATGCTTCATCACCTTGGCTTCGAGAGCCGAGTCCATCGAAGCGGTTGGCTCGTCCAGTAAGAGAATCCGGGGCTTGGCGATCAGCATCCGGGTCAAACCGACGAGTTGTCGTTGGCCGCCCGAGAGTCCCCGCCCACCCTCTGAGATCTCGAGCTCAAGCCCGCGAGGGTGGCCCTGGATCACCTTGTCCAGACCCGTCATCTCGGCAGCCCGCATGATTTGGGAATCACTGGGGGTCGGCAGGCCCATCGTGAGATTTTCGCGCAGGCTGCCGCTGAACAGCCGTACATCCTGAGGCAGGTAGCCCACATGCTCGCGCACGAACTCCGGCGCAAGGTGGGTCACATCCGTCCCGTCGATGAACACGCTGCCCGCGCTCGGTCGGTAGAGCCCCGACAGTAGCTTGATCAGGGTGGACTTACCGGACCCAACCGCGCCGAGCACGGCCACCCGCTCACCCGGGCCGATCTCGAGCTGCGGCACCTCGAGGACCGGACGATCGCGACCGTAGGCGAACTTGACCTGGTCCATCCGGATATCGCCGCGGCATTGCTGGGGCACCACCAAGCGCTGGTCTGGCTGGCGATCGCCCGGGATGGCCATGATCCCGTCGAGCGACTTGAGCGCGATCTTGGCGTGCTTCCACTGCACGATCAGATTGGGGATCTGCGCCATGGGTCCCAACGCACGGCCGGAGACAATCGAGCAGGCAATCAGCGCACCCATGGTCAGCGAACCCGTTCCAATCGCGTAAGCTCCGGCCGCGATCAGCGCGACATAGCTCACCTGCTGGATCGTTTGGGCAAGATTCGTCGAAAACGTCGACAACATCCTGACCCGCAACTCCGAGGCTGCAATGGTGGCTGTCAGCGTGCGCCAGCGATCGAGCAACTTCCACTCCCCCGAAGCCGCCTTGATGGACTCGATGCCATCAACAGCCTCGATCAGGACCCCGTTCTTGCGATTGGACTCGGTCATGTGCTCGTTGGTTGCCCGTTCGATCGGCCCCCGAAACA
>CAZAVT010000053.1:8844-13782 GCA_964488395.1 uncultured Burkholderiaceae bacterium
CCGGCCGCAATCGCGACCGGAACCATGATGAGCGGCACCAACGCCACGGGGCCCGCGAGCAGCGCAATCACGGCGATGAAGATCAGCGCGAACGGGACATCGGCCAGGATGAACAAGGTCGACGACGTCATGAAGTTGCGCACTGACTCGAACTGTCGAATCTGCGAGGCGAAGGTACCCACGGTACGAGGACGCGCATCGAGTCGGATGTCCAGGGCCTTGCCAAAAAAGATCGCCGAGAGTTCCTGGTCGATCAGCTTGCAGGCGCGGTCGACCATCAGCGCACGGACCTGCTTCAAGGTGAGTTCGAGAACGATCGCAATCGCGACGCCGATCGTGAGGACCCAAAGCGTCGCATAGCCCTTGGTCGGGACCACCCGGTCATAGACCTGCATGGTGTAAAGGGCCGACACGAGCCCGATGATGCTGCCTACAAACGTTGCGAACACCGCCTCGAAAAACACCCTCCGGTGACGACGGATCGCAAATGCGAACCACTCGGCCGCCGAGCGCTGCGGCGCACCCGCCTCGCCTGGGTTGGCAGCGGTGACTGGCAACACGAGCAGCATCCCGCCTGCGGCCTCGTCGGCCGTCAGGGTCATGGTTCGGCCGCTTCGGTCCTCGACCGCCAGGGCCCCTCCGCCGAGCACGCCACGCACCAGCAGCACGGTCTGCTCGTCCGCAGAGAACCATAGCGCTGGCACATCGCCTCGCGTGAATCGGGAGGGATTCAGTAAGCGGCAATCAGCCTGGACGAAGCGGGCACGCCAAAGCTCGAGTGCACGCGTCTTGCGATCGAGCGAAGCAAGCGGCAAACCCTGTTCGGACAGCAGCAGCATCGAAAATCGATGAACCGGTACCGCCTGCCCCTGCAGCCCGGCTAGCCTCGACAGCAGCCCGGCAAGCTCTTCGTCTGCGGCATCTGGCGGCACTGCGGCGGCACCAGCGTCGGGCGTGATCGGCTCATTCATCGCGGTCTATGGTCCAAGTGTGTCGAGGGAACGGGCATCGACCACCCCGGCAAGCAGCAGCAGGCGCAGCTGAACGCCCTGGATGCCCCACTCGAGGTCCGCGAGGGAGTAGCGCGCCTGGGTCGACTCGCGCAGCGCGTTGAGCACATCCAGCCAGGTCTTGCGGCCCACCTGGTACTGCCGCAGGTAGGACGCGACGACCTCGTCGGTCGAACTGGCAATCTGCCGGACTGGCTCGACCTGTTGGCGCTGAGCGACCAGTTCAGTCCACGCGCTTCGGACCTGTTGAACCAGTTGACGCTCATGGGTCAACACCGCCTGCTCGGCCGTCGCGATCCGGGTGGTTGCCGCCTCGACGGCGCTCAAGACGGACAAACCGGGACCAGGCTTGAACTCCAGCCCAACGAAGGCCAAGGTTCTGTCCTGTCCAAACGCCAAGGGGCCAATTTGCTGGCGCACCGCGGCAAAGACCGTCGGCTTGGTGTTGGCCCGGGACACCTCGGCCTGGGCGCGCGCCGCTCGGACCAGGATCTTGAGTCGCTCCCGCTCGCCGGAATGCTCCAGCGCGCTGTCCACGGCGAGATTTTCGTCGGCAGGCAGCACCGGTAGCCGCCCCGGGGGGCTCAGCCCTGCCCTGAGGGATACACCGCTGGTCTGCTCGAGCCCGACGCGAGCGGATTCGAGTGCGCGCTCGAACTGCAATCGCTCGGCGATGGCCTGCTGCATGCGTGAGGCTGCCAGGGTCTGATCGGCCTGGGGACTCACCTCGGACCGCACCCGGCGCTGAATCATCTCCAGGAGGCGCCGATGTTCAGCGACATTCTCGACCGCGATACCGATCCGCGCCTCGAGTCGGAGGATCTCGAAGAACCCCGTGCCAACCTGCAGCAGCAACTGCTGCTCGGTCTCCCGGACTGCGGCGGCAGCAGCTTCCCTGTTCTCGGTGGCGAGGTTGATCTGCCCGTCGATTCGACCGCCCGTCCAGAGGGGCTGTTGCAACTGCAAGATGGCGAGCGACGTGGCTTTTGCCTGTACCTCGCCGCTCAACGACGGGTAACGTGCCCACTGGGCGCTCTCGAGGTCATAGCCGGCCGCCCGCAGATCACCCAAACGCGCCTGGATGGCCGGACTCTCGACGAGGGCCTGCCGCGTCAGGCCACCGATGGAGACCGGAGCGGTCGTGCCGGGCGTTTGAAGCCGACCAGGCGGGAGACTCACGTCATTCGGCGCTCTCGCAGGCCCACCCCGCGCGGACATGCCCACGTCGGTACCGGGTGCCTGCGCCGTAACCAGCCGAGGAATTCCGGCAACCGACAGAGCCGCCAGAAACAGGGCAAGCGCAGCGAGGACGCGAGGTTCAGGAAACACGAATCGTGAGCAGGCTGCCACAGTTGGCCGAGTAGTCCTTGGAGCGCCTTGGAAGGAAGTGTCGATAGGTCGGGCGCGTGGTCGTTGCTATCGGGATCGACAGTGGCGAATTCTACGCGATAAGCCCGCGCGCTTGCGACCGCGTCAGCGCCTCAAAAACACCGCCAGGAGGACACGCGTCACAGTTATCCCGGTAAAGGCCGCCAGGATATCGGTCAGGTCCGCGGTCAGCCACGGTGCGAGCAACTGAAGCATTTCCACGGTCATGGCCACCAGGCTCAGCACAACAATGACCATGCCGGAGCGCAACGGGTAGGCCAGGGTTCCCAGAGCGGTCGCCGCCCCATAGATGAGTGACAGTTGGGCCTTGCTCCAGAAATCCGAGTATGGGTCCGCCCAGTCGCCCGTTGGCGGCAGGCCCAACAGCACCAGCAGGGCGCAAGCGACCCAGAACATTTGCTTGAACATGAAACGGATTTTAGTCGCGTAACGCGGATGACAGTCGAGCTTGCCGAGATTAAGCTCGTGGACTGTCTGACCGAGACCCATCATGCCCAGCCCGTCGATCCTTCTGTCCAACGCTCTCGCGCTATTGCCCGACGATCCCGGCTTTGCCGCCCGCCGCAGGGACATCCTGCTCGAAAACCACAAGATCGCAAGGATCGCCCCACCAGAGACGCTTTCCGCCCTGAATGGACCCCAACGGATCGACGCCAGTCGACTGCTGGTCACACCAGGGCTGATCAATGGTCACCTGCATACCTGGGACGCCTGGCAAAAGGGCTGCATCGAGAACCTCCCGCTGGAGATGGCCATGTCCTACCTGCGGCCACGCCGTGCGGTCCAGCTCACCGAGCGACAGGTCTATTTGCGGACGATGGTGGTGGCGATCGAGGCCTTGCGCACCGGGACCACGACGGTGGTCGATGACATGAGCCTCGGCCAGGGGATGACGCGCGGACAGATCGACGCCGCGTTTCAGGCCTGGGAAGATTCCGGGCTCAGGGCACTCGTCGGTTTTTCAATGATCGACAAGGCGGTCGTCGATAGCTATCCCTTCGTCGAGGAATGCTTTGATGCGGAACTGCTCGCAGGACTTCGCGGTCTGCCCCGCCCGGACGGCGAGGCGCTGCTGCAGCTCGTCCGGGACCTCGCGCACACCCGACATCCGTCCGAACACCGGGTGGGCGTGCTGGTCGCGCCCTCGGCGCCCCACCGCTGTACCGACGACTTCCTCCGACGCGCTCGTCATCTGGCCGACGAACTGGATCTCCCCGTCATCACCCACTGCCAGGAAACGCGACTCCAGCTCGTGACCGCCCAGCAGTTCTATGGGCGAAGCCTGGTTGCTCACCTCGATCACCTCGGGTTTCTCAAGCCGCGCACCAGCTTGATTCACGCGACCTGGCTGTCATCCGATGACATTGCACGCATCGCCGATCGGGGCGCGAGCGTTCAATACAACCCCTACAGCAATGCCGTGATTGGCTCCGGACTTGCCCCCGTCCGTGAGTGCCTCGAGGCGGGCATCAACGTCGCGATGGGTAGCGACGGTCACGGCATCCTATTTGGCAGTCAGATGCTGAATACCCTTGCCTTCGGCGCGACCCTCTCGAAATTGCGCGCCCCAGAGCACGAGCGCTGGCTGTCTGCTGCCGAAGTGCTGAGTGCCGCAACACGGGGTGGCGCCCAGGCCCTGGGGCTCAACACCGGCAGGCTGATTGAAGGCGCGGCAGCAGACCTGGTCGCGTATCGGATTGACTCACCCGCCTTCACACCCCTGAATGACCCCGTCCGGCAGTTGGTTTACGGGGAAAAGGGCGCTGCGATCGAACTCGCGGTGATCGACGGCCGAATCGTCATCGAGGGGGGGCAACTTTCCTGCGTCAACGAGCAGGCACTCCTTCGCGAAATGCATGAGGCACACGCCGAGCTGATCGATTCGCTCAACGCCTCCAATGAGGATGCGACGCCAATGCGCGATGCACTGCTGAAGGTCACGATCCGCGCGCTTGGCTGTCCGATCGACGAAACGGTTCGCCCGGCCTGGCTGGAGGGAACGCAGCCGCCAGGCTACAGCCTCAGGCGTGGCGCCTAGATCGGACTCGAGCGCAGGCCGTACACTCGCTCGGCGATGAACAGGTACTCCGCCCTCAACAGCGAGGCGCCACGCTCATCGGCCAAGGTAAACCCGAGCACCTCGATCCGCTGGCCCTCCTCGATGCGCGGGACCTGCCATTGATTCAGTCGAGCAATCGGTGCAAGTTCGATCTCCCAGCGCTGTTCACGCCGGTTCGGCAAGCCCGCCTTGCTCAACAGCGCCACACCGTCCACGCCTGCAGACTGCGCCGGAAGCGAGCGTTGGGCGAGACCCGGCGGCAGCCGCAGGGGGACATCCAGAATCAAGGCAAGTTCGGCGTGCGGATTGCGCCAGCGGACGTCGGCCGCCTGGCCCGCAAGGAAGATCGGCCGGCTCTGATCGAAACTGGCCCAGCCATGGTGAGCATGGACCAGCGACCCGGTTGCAAGTGAGCCAACAGCGGCCCCGATGAGGGTACGACGATTCATCAACGACTCCCCGACTGCAAGTAGAGGCCCC
>CAZAVT010000054.1:0-12578 GCA_964488395.1 uncultured Burkholderiaceae bacterium
AAAGGCCGCGGCCAGGTGGTGGATGTGGCGCTGTACGAAGCGGTCTTCAACTGCATGGAAAGCCTGCTGCCCGAGTACAGCGCCTTCGGCGTGGTGCGCGAGGCTGCAGGCAGCGCGCTGCCCGGGATCGCGCCAAGCAACGCCTACCGGTGCCGCGATGGTTCGTATGCGCTCATCGCAGGCAATGGCGACAGCATCTTCCGCCGGCTCTGCGCCGCGATCGGACGCAATGATCTTGGGGGTGATCCGGCGTTGAGCGACAACAAGGGCCGGGTCGCCCGAGCCGGCGAAATCGACGCCGCGATTGGCGAGTGGACAGGCGAACGCACGATCGACGAGGTGCTGAGCGCGCTTGACGCTGCGAGCGTGCCGGCCGGCCGCATCTACAGCGTCGCCGATATCGCCGCCGATCCGCACTACCAGGCGCGGGAGATGGTGAAGGAGATCACGATGAAGGACGGGTCACCGCTCGCAGTGCCGGGGATCGTGCCCAAGCTCTCCCGCACGCCGGGCGCCTTGCGCAAGCTTGCGCCCGATCTGGGCGAACACACGCGCTCGGTCCTCGAGGGGATCGGCCTCACGTCGGAGCAGATTGAAGCGCTCTACCGCGAGGGCATCGTCGGCTGAGTTCGGCCAGGATCCGCAAGGAGCCAAACGCCTCACCTCGCTAAGAATCGCCGCTCAAATGGCGTCTTGCGGCTCAACGCGCTCGACGATGACGGCGACGGCCTCCTCATCGACCGGATCCTCCTCGGGCGGGTCGGGCAGCAGGCCGAGCCGCCCGAGGAAATCGAGGTCCTGACGGACTTCGGTTTCGAAGGCCACGAGCGCTTCACCGGACAGCTTCTTGAGTGAGTCCGCCAGCGCCGCACGATGCGCCTGCAGTGCGTCGATCTCGCGGGCCAGCACCTCTCGGCGGGGGTTGTTTTCAGAAAGCGCCGCGCGTTGGCTTTCGCGCTGCTCGATCGCATCAGCCATCAACTGATCTCGGTGACTGAGTTCGGCGCGCGCCTGCTCGACCTGCCTCAAGGCGTCGACGACCGCTGGCAGCGCCTCGCGGATCGTCTGCATCGGGGCGCCGGCACGGGCGGTCAACAAGGCGTTACGCTGCTCGCGGAACTCGTCGAGCCGCGCCGGCAGGGGGCCCTCCCAGTTCTGGAGGCCAGGCACCAACGCGTCGGCCAATTTGAGAGCTCGTACCGCATCGACATAGGCCTGCCGCGTCTCGCCCAGATCGAGGTAGGACAGGAGTGCCTCGTTCACGACGTGCCCGTCGGCAATCTCAAGCCGGCCCCGCATTTCGTTCGCCCGCTCGACCAGGGCCGAGTGGGGGGTGTGACGATCCCCCGCGACGGCACCATCGCTGCGCAAGACTCTTTGGGGCTGCGCCCATTCGCCGACCCCCAGAATGAGGCCCTGTTCCTGGGCCGCGGCGGCCCTCTGACCCAGGGGCAGGTGACTGAACTGAGAGGAGGGCGCATAGCCCGCCGCATTGACGTACGCCTGGTAATCCGAGAGGCCTCGCCGCGCTGCGATCACGAAGCCAGGATAGTCGGGCTCCGCTTGCTGAGCCCGCGCCATCGCCTGATCGAAGAGGCCGAAAACCCGGGTGAGCGACGGCCACTCAGCCGGGTTGGCGTCCTCCTGGGCCTGGATCGCATCGTTGTCCACCGGAAAGACCGGCGGGGCCTCGATCGACATCACCCGCTGCTCGTCGGGCGCACGTTGAGCGCCTTCGTTGCCGGCGAGGATTTCCTGGAGCATTTCTGCGCGATTCGGATTCATCCAGCGCTGCGGGACGGTCCGCAAGTAGGAGGCGAGATGCATATTCGCCCCCAGGTCCATCATGGGTACAGACAACAGGTCCGAACAGCTATCCGCCTGAAAGGTGCTGTCGATCTTGTTGAGGTAGTCCTGCGCGACCTTGCCCTGGATGAGCTCGGGTCGAGCCTCGAGCACGTTCTGGATCTCGTCGCGGCACTGCCGGAAAAGCAGATGGCCGTACTGGCGTAACGCGCCCACGGACGAGCCTGCCGTGCCCAAACCGCTCTCGGAGCCCAGACGGGTGACGCTGGCCGAAAGATTGAACAGGAACATCGCAAACTCGCGATCATTGGTCACGACGCGCTGCTCGGTCGCCCAGGCGCGTAGCGCCGTCAGGTGCTCGGGGGTGAGCTGCCCGTCCTCGGTCACCCACTTCGCCACCTCGGCCGCCATCTGCTCATCGGTCTCCCGCCGCAAGGCTTCTTGGGATCCACCATCGACGCCGATGCCCTTGATACCACGCGCGAGGAGCCCCTGCAGGGATGGGGGAACACCGAGATGCCCGAACAACTTGCCCGGCAACTCGGCTTCGCCGGACAGTAACGCCGCCTGCATCACGTAAAGATCCTCGGCGGCGGCCGACATCAGGCTCGCCCGTTCGGCGCCGCCGAGTTGCCGCACGACAGGACCGCCCTCGGACTGCCCGACGCCCCGCGGCCGACCTGCGGTGATCAGATGGACCTGGCCCCAGTCGACCGCGCCCGGATTCTGGCCCATGGCACGGTAGGCATCGGCCCGGATTAGCAGAAACACCTGCCCATCCTCCGAAGGGGTGCGGGTCGGAATCAGGTAGTGCTGGCCGCCGTCCCAGACCCATTTCCCCTCGACCGTTCTTCCGTAGCCCATCTGCTCCAGTGCAGGCAGCAGATCGTTTTGGGCGTAGATCTGTACCTGCGGGTCGAATCGGGGGGCGTGCAGCGCCGCCTGCTCGATCGCATCGATGCGCGCCCGCAGAGACGGGGTCGCAGGATCATCGTCGCTCATTCGGTCTCGCCAGCACAGCAGGTTGGGCAGGGCTCCGGCATGGACCGCCTGACCGAACAGCAAGGGCGCTCGGGCCGCGACGTCCTCGAGGACGGCGAGATGCGCTTGAACCTGCTCCACCGTCGGTTCGGGGCCGCCTGATCCAGGGGCCGGAATCGGGGAGCTCTCAGCCCAACTCAAGCGCCTGCGCAGGTCCTCGGTCTGGCTCGCCGTCGCCGAAGCGGCCATGAGCCGGAGGCAGAAGCTTCGTTTGGATTCGGGCAGGAACAGGAAAAGCTTCGCAAACATCTCGTCGCGGCTCTCCCGAGCGAGGACCGCCTGAAACACGGGCGGATCGGACAGTAGCTGCGGCACCCGGAACAGGGTGGCCATCAATTCGCTGTCGGACATGGAGCCGTCGGTCAGGCGCTTGATGCTCACCGCCTCCCCCAACCTTTCTCCCAAGCCTTGATCCCAGGAACGGTCGATCATCTCGTCCCAACCGCCCTGCGACTCGATCCAATCTCGCACCTGCGGATCCCGGGCGACCTCGGGGTAGCGCAGCGTCGCTGTGGCGACGGTGGCGGCGACGGCCCGCGGGTTGCGGATCTCGTCGGAAAATTCGACCAACTGCCGTACCAGGGCCGCGGCCATCTCACCGCGCTCTGGCGGCAGGCTGGTGACCCACTGACCGGCTGCTGCGAGCGTCGCGTCCCACTGGCTGGGACGAAGCCCTCGCCCGCTGAACGAAAAGGCGACGGTGGTCCCGGGCCAACGATCGAGTGTGATGTTGCGGAACCGCGGGCCGTGGGGATGAAAGCCCGGGTCGAGCAGGAGAAGCACGGTCGAGTCCTGAATCCGGGTCCCCCGCAAATCGTAGCTCGCACCCGCCAGACTCACGATCGCATCACGGGCATCCAGGCCCTCCAGACGCACCTCCGCCTGCTGACGGATCGTCAGCACGGCGCGCTCGATCGGACCCGGCGAACCGGTCCAGCTCGGGGGCGCCACCAGCCCCCCATAGACCGAGGCGGTGTCCTCGGCCACCGCCAGGCCGGCGTCGGCATCGATCGCCGCGAGCGAACGCACCGCGGCGCGGAATTCGGCCGAGGACGTGCCAAAGGGCGAGCCCGCGGGGGGTGGGAAAGCGCCCATCAGGAGCACTCGAAGCTGCCTGTCCCAATGGTCGGCCTCGACATCGACCACTGCCAGAGCAAAGGCGGCCACCCGGGCTGGGTCGGCCGCAAGGCCCTGTGCCGCCAGCACACCGATGGCCTCGGTCCCGCCGAGCTGCACCCGATTGGCGCGCGCATAGCCGATCGCTTCCTCGAGCCGCGACGGATCGGCGAGCAGTTGCGCCAAGCGGGAGAGGCCTGCCCCATCCGAGGGATCGCCCGCGGGGAGCCCAAAATGCCGCGACGCGCCTCGCAAATAGACTTTCTCGCGCGCCACGATGTCTCCCGCCTTGAAGTCCAGCGTGCGCTGCTGCGCGTCGGTCGGACGGCCGATCGTCCAGGGCATCTCCCGCCAACGCTCGCCGGGCTGCCACTGCTCGCACAGGCTGGTGAGCTTGTCCCGTTCGGTCCGAGCGGCGTCAACGATCGGCTGACGCGCGTTCTCCAGCGCTTCCAGCGCCGCCCGATCGGCGGCCAGGTCAGCCTCCGAACGACCGGGCTCGGCCATGCGAAGCAGCACACTGCGTCGCTCGGCACGCAGGGCGTCGAACTGCTGCGCGAGCTCGGTCAGGCGGGTCTTCACACCGGCCCGAGCGTCATCGCTGTAGCGATGCCAGTCCGACGCTGGATCGAGTTTGTACTCTCGATACTGGCTCTCAATCTGGGTCGTGAGTTGGTCGATCTCTGACAATAGGGCCGTCTGCAATCCACGCAGTAATGACTGATCTTCCGGCATGCTGGCCGTCGTCAGCCCCCGTGTGACCGCTTCCTGGATCTCGGAGCGCAGCGACGTCAACTCCCTGTGAATCGCACCGGCCGGCTGACGCGCCGCGAACCGGGCCCGGCACAGGTCGACCGTTGTCGAGGCCTGATCGATGAGGACCCGCACCCGTTCGGCCTCGGTCTTTGACGTTGAAGCAGCATTCTGGAGCTGCGAGAGCTTCGTCTTTGCCGCCTCGATCTGTGCCCTGGCCGCAACAACCGGCCGAGCCTGGGTGATGGTCCGTTCCTGCCCTTGCTGGGACGGCAGTTCGAGGTAGTTCACGTAGCGGTCGAAACGCTGATTCAAGGTGTTGAATTCGTATACCAGGCCATCGAGATCGGCACGGTGGACGTTCCCCTTGTCGAGCCTCTCGGTGAGACCCCGAGCCGCAGCAGCGGTCTTGTCGATGTCGAATTCAGAGCCCCGGACCTGATCAATGGCTTCCACGGCCCGGTCCAGAATATTCAAAAACGCTTTGCCGCCCGCCTTGTTGCTGTTTTCTCGCAGGTGAAGGTCCAGCGCGCGGGTCGACAGACCGGCGTTCTGGAACAGGATTCTGAGGGCATCGGCTGTCCTCTGGCGGCCTTCACGGGAAAAGTAACGCCCGCCCTGCAGCCAGTTCTTGCGCTCGAAGATCAGCTGCTTGCCGGTATTGCCGCGGCGGTCACTGGCATTCATCAGGCGCAGGATCCCGCCCTTGACACCACCGCTGGGAGTGCTCAACTGCGTCTTCAGTTCCTTGAGAGCCCGGATCGATTGGTCTCGATCGAGCTGAGCCTCGTCCCGCATGCGGGCCGCAAAATCCTGCTGATTGATCACGCCGCCTGCGAGGCGAAGGTTGGCTTTGGTCATCGGGTTGCTCCTGTCGCTGAGGGTGCTGGGCTGGCAGCGATCGATGAAGAGGTGGCATCATGCCAAATCAGTCTGATCATCGGCAAGCCAATCGGACGAGCCCGGCCGCTCAAAGCGGTCCGATCGACCCTTAGACCTACCGGAGCGACCAACGCTTCGGCTCATCGAAAGACCTGTCATGAAGCGACTCGACGGAAAGACCGCACTTGTGACCGCCGCCGGCCAGGGCATCGGCCGTGCGAGCGCACTGGCCCTGGCAGCCGAAGGCGCACGGGTCTGGGCAACCGATCTCAACGCCTCGACGCTGGCAACGCTCGCCGGGACCGCCGGCATAGAGACTGCCGTGCTCGACGTGCTTGATCGGAGCGCGATCGACGCGTTCGCCCGGCGCATACCGGCGCCGGATGTGCTGTTCAACTGCGCGGGGATCGTGCACAACGGTACGGCGCTACAGGCGAACGACGACGAACTCGATCTTGCTTTCCGGCTCAATGTCCGCTCGCATCTGCACATGATCCAGGCGTTCCTGCCCGGCATGATCACGCGCGGCGGGGGCAGCATCATCAACATGGCGAGTGTTGCCTCGAGCGTCAAAGGCCTGCCCAGCCGGTGCATCTACGGCACCACCAAGGCCGCCGTGATCGGACTCACCAAGTCCGTTGCGGCCGATTACGTGGGCCAGGGCATCCGCTGCAATGCGATCTGTCCCGGGACGGTCGATACGCCCTCGCTCGCCGACCGGATCAATGCCTATGCCGACCCGGTTGCGGCACGGCAGGCCTTCGTTGCCCGCCAACCGATGGGGCGAATCGCCCGTCCTGAAGAGATCGCGCCGCTCCTGGTCTTTCTGGCCAGCGACGAATCGCGCTTCGTGTCCGGTCAGGCCTACATGATCGATGGCGGGATGACGATCTGAGCGCCGGCCTATCGCTGACTCCGCTCCCCGGCCACCCCGCTCAGGCGGCAGCGCGGCGCTGACCCCACCACCGCAATAGCCAGGGCGAGAGCAGCAGCAGCAGCGCGATCGCAAGGATGGTGCCCGAGATGGGCCGGGTCACAAAGGTCGTGTAGCTGCCCATGCTGATCGTGAGCGCCTGACGCAGCGACTGCTCGGCCATCGGTCCGAGGATCAGTCCAATGATCATGGGTGCGACGGGGAAATCAAACCGGCGGCACAGAAAGCCCAGGCCACCGAAGGCAAAGAGCAGCAGCAAGTCAAAGGCCGAGTTGCTGGCCCCGTAAACCCCCGCTGCCGAGATCATGATGATGCCCGCGTAAAGCCACGGAGGCGGGATGCGCAGGAGCCGCACCCACAGGCCCACGAGCGGAAGGTTGAGGACCAGCAGGATCACATTGCCGATGTAGAGGCTCGCGATCAGGGTCCAGACCAGCGCGCCTTGCTGCGTGAAAAGCGTGGGTCCGGGCTGGATGCCGTAGGACTCAAAGGCCGACAGAATGATCGCCGCCGTGGCCGAGGTCGGGATACCCAAGGTGAGGAGCGGCATCAACACACCCGCCGCCGCGGCATTGTTCGCCGCCTCGGGGCCAGCCACACCCTCGATCGCACCATGGCCGAACTCTTCCGGGTGTCGAGAGAGCTTCTTCTCGGTGTAATAGCTGAGCAGCGTCGGCAGTTCAGCGCCACCCGCCGGCATCGCGCCGATCGGAAAACCGAGCAGACTGCCACGCAGCCAGGGCTTCCAGGACCGACGAAAATCCTCCCGGCTCAGCATCAGGCGATCACTCACCCGGTAGGCCTCGGCGCGCTGTGACTCGCGACCCTGCCACGCGAGGAAGAGCGCCTCGCCCACCGCGAAGAGGCCCACCGCGGCGATGGTGACCTCGATGCCATCGAGCAGCTCGACCTGGCCGAGCGTAAACCGCGGCTGGCCGGTCTGGAGGTCAACGCCGACCAGCCCAAACAGCAGTCCGGCCGCGAGGCTCACCAGGCCCCGCAGCACCGAGCTACCCAGTACCGCGGTCACCGCGACCAGCGCAAGGACCATCAGGCTGAAGTACTCGGCCGGGCCGAACGCGAGCGCTGCCTCGACCACCCACGGAGAGATGAAGGTAAGTGCGACGGTCCCGATGGTGCCGGCGACGAAACTGCCGATCGCAGCGGTCGCCAAGGCTGCGCCTGCACGCCCGCGGCGGGCCATGCGATTGCCTTCGAGGGCCGTGACCACCGTCGCGGACTCACCCGGCGTATTGAGCAGGATCGAGGTGGTCGAGCCGCCATACATCGCACCGTAGTAGATGCCGGCAAAGAGGACGAACATCCCGACCGCCGGTGCCTTGTAGGTCAACGGCAGAAGCAGCGCGATCGTGAGCGCCGGGCCGATGCCCGGCAGCACGCCGACCAGCGTTCCGACCAGGCAACCGATGAAGCCGTAAAGCAGATAGGTCGGCTGCAGCGCGACCGCAAAACCCTGCATCAAGCCGTCAAAGGCGCTCATTCGCGAGGCTTTCCGAGGCCTGCGACGGCCGGACCGAGATCGACCCCGAGCAGAAGCGAAAAAAGCGCCCAGAAACTGAAGGCCATCGCCGCGCAAACCGCAACCGTGCGCCAGCCGATCGGCTGATCAAAGGCGCGGGCAATGCCCGCACCACCGAGGCTCGCCGCGACGCAGAAACCCGCCGGCTGAGTGAGCACGACAAACGCGAGGCAAGCACCGACAAACCAGGCCAGTCTCGAACCAGCGCCGGGCTCAGGCGCCTGGGCTGGATCCATCGCGGCATCGGGTGCGCGGGCACGCCACGCGGCCATCGTGTAGAGCACGGCCAGCACGAGCATTAACGCACCGACCGCCGCCGGCACGGTGGAGGCCCCCACTTCGGCGTACATCGGCGAGGCTGGGATCAGCCACACCAGCCAGAGCACCAGGAGGCCCGCAGCCACCAGCAGCAGGCCCAGCACGCGGGTACTCATGCCGACCACCGGCGCCGCAAACGCTTACGCCAGGCCCAAGTCTTTCAGGACTTCTTCGGCCTCGCGGATGCTGTTGGCGATCTCCTGATCAAAGCCAGGACCAGCGAGAAAGACGTCGGTCCACTTACGCTTCTCCAGAACATCCTTCCAGCCTGCCGAGGCATGGATCTGGCGCAGCAGCTCCTGGAGGCGGGTGCGCTGCTCGGCCGAGATACCTGGCGCGCCAAACACGCCCCGCCAGTTGGCCGCGGTGACATTGATCCCCAGTTCGATCAAGGTCGGAATGTTCACCCCCGGGATGCGCTTGGTGCCCGAGACCGCGATCGCCTTCATGCGCCCCGACTCGATGTGCTCCTGGAATTCCGAATAACCGGAGATCCCCGCCGAAACCTGAGCGCCGAGGATCGCGGCATTGGCCGGACCGCCGCCCGCAAAAGCGACGTAGGCCGCCTCGCGAGCACTGCGACCGAGGGCCTTGATGATCAGCCCGAGCAGTTGATGGTCGGTGCCGCCGGCCGAACCGCCCGCGACCGACACGGCCCTGGGGTTAGCCTTGATCGCTGCCGCGAAGTCGCTCCAGTTTTGGATCTTCCCGGTGGCGGGCACCACGATCACGCCGGCTTCTTCGGTTAGCCGGGCGAGTGGCACCACGTCCTTCATGGTGACCGGGCTCTTATTGGTGATGGCCGCGCCTACCATCACCGAGCCACCCACCATCATCGCGTTACCCTGGCCCTTGCGCTGATTGACGAAGCGAGGCAGCCCGACCATACCGCCGGCCCCGCCAACGTTTTCGAACTGGAAGTTACCCACCAGACCGGCCGACTTGGCAGCGGCCTCGAGCGCACGGGCGGTGCCGTCCCAGCCACCGCCAGGGGCAGCCGGGACAAACATGTGAATGCTCTCGAAGAGCGGCTTCGCCGGCTGGGCTATGGCCCGTGCAGGCAGGGCAGAAACCAGGCCGACTGCAGCGCCGGCTGCGACAAACTCACGACGAGGGTGATCCATGAGACGACTCCTGGGCGGACCGTTTGGGCAAACGCCTGCATGCTAGCCGATTGCCTCGGGGTACGATGATCGGATTGCAGAGAGCCAGATTGTACGGGCGTTGGGCCACTGCTACCATCGCCGGACAGCCCACCGACGAACAACGAACATCGAACAGGCCCGACGCCACACCGGCGGGATACAGGCAAGGGAGATCACGCCATGAATGGCTGGAGAGCGCGGCTGGGTTTTCTGGTTCCCGCGGGAACACCCACAGCCGAGGACGAGATGTTTGCGCTGGCACCGGCCGGCGTGGGCGTGCACTTCGAGCGCATGGTCGGTCACGGCGCGACCGGCACCCTTGCGGGACTGGAAGCGCGGATCGCCACCCAGGTCGAACACCTACCGACGTCGTTTCGACTGCTTGCGCAGGTCAAACCCCGAGTCATTGCGCTCGCTCACACGGCCACCAGCTATCACCTGGGCAAGGACGGTGAAGCGGCCATGAAGGAACGGCTGGAGTCGGCGGGGGGCCCACGTTTCACCTCGGCGTTTGCGAGCGTGATCGAGGCGCTGCGCGTGCTGGGCATCCGCCGGGTCGCACTCGGCACGCCCTATGACGAGCGACTGACCCTGTCGGGCAAGGCCAATCTGGAAGCCTATGGCATCGAGGTGGCGAGTTTTGACTGGTTGCGCGACGTACGCAGCATCTTCGAAGAGCCACCCCACCGCGTCCACGCGCTCGCGCGTTCGGTCGACCGGCCGCAAGCCGAGGCGATCTTTCTCAGCGGTATCGGCATGCCCACGGTCTCGGTGATCCAGGAGATCGAGGATGACCTCGGCAAGCCCGTGATCTCCAGCGCGAGTGCGATGATGTGGCATTGTCTGCGCCTGGCGGGGGTGACGCCTTCCAGCGTCAAGGGCTACGGCCGTCTTTTCGAGGAGCAGTAAATGAAATTGGGACGGATGCTTGGCGGCGCGCTGCTGATGGCCGCTGTGTGGGGTGCCCCCAGCGCGAATGCCCAATGGAAGCCGACTCAGGAGCCGCGAATCGTCCTCGGGTTTGCGCCAGGCGGTGGTGGCGACATCCTGTCGCGGATCATGGCTGCGGGACTTGAACCGATCTTCGGCAAGCCCGTCGTGATCGAAAACCGTGCCGGCGCAAACGGCTTCATTGCCGCTGAGCAGGCCGCGCGTTCAAAGCCCGATGGGCACACCATCGCCTTCGTCACCATGTCGATGCTCACCGTCGCGCCCTACGTGCCAGGCAACAAGCTGCCGATCGATGTCGACAAGGCACTTACCCCGGTCGCAACCCTCGCGGACATTCCGATCATCGCCATCACGTCGACTCAGGCCCCGTTTGACAATGTCGCTCAGCTGATTGCCAGAGCCCGCGCCAATCCAGGCAAGTTGAGTTATGGCTCGGCAGGGGTCGCATCGATTGGGCACCTGTCCGGCGAACTCCTCAATTCCCTCGCGGGAACGGACCTGACCCACGTCGTTTACAAGGGTGGCTCGCAGGCCATGATCGATCTGATTGCAGGGCGGATCGACCTGATGATCGGCAACATGCCGGACTTTGTCGGTGCCATCGGTGACAAGCGCCTGAAGCCGCTCGCGTCAGCGGGCACGCAGCCGATCCCTCAGCTTCCCGGCGTTGGACTCCTGTCCTCGAGCCTGCCGGGGTTCGTTGCCCAGAACTGGTTCGCCCTCATGGGGCCTGCTGGCATGGATCGGGAGGCGATCGCGGGCTGGAGCGCAGCGCTCCAGAAAGTCTTGAGTCAACCGGAGATCCGTAGCCGGCTCGATGCTGCGGGCTTCGAACCGCTCTCGGGACGCACCGACGAACTGGAGCGGCTGATCAGCGAGGACCGCAAGCGCTGGCAGAAAGTGATCTTTGACGCGAAGATCCGGATGAACTAAGCGGCAGGCGCTCTGCCCTGGTTCTGCCTCGCTCAATCAGCCTTGACATCGGCGTTGCGCGCCGCCTCACCCAGCTTCCCGATTTCGGCCTCGTAGAACGACGCAAACGCCTGTTGGCCCAGCGGCGCCACATCCCAGCCGAGCGCAGCAACAGCGGCTCGTGTGCCGGAGGCATCGAGATGCGTCCGCATGCTGGCCTCGATTCGGCGAACGATCGCTTCAGGGGTTCCGGCTGGCGCCATCAGACCGACCCAGATCAGAAAATCGAGTTCCGGGTAGCCGAGCTCGGCGAGCGTCGGGACATCGGGCAGCTGCGGGCTGCGGCCGGGCGCTGCGATCGCGAGCGCCTTGAGCTTGCCCGACTGCAGGTGCTGAAGGATGGCTGCGGGCGAGTCGAACAACCAGTCCACCTGCCCGGCCATCAGGTCGATGAGCGCGGGGTTACTGCCCTTGTAACTGATGTGCTGGGCACCGAGGCCCAGACGCCGATTGAAGGACTCGGCGGCGAGATGCGCGAGCGTACCACTGCCCGCTGAACCGTAATTGGTCTTGCCCGCGCGGGCGCGAGTCTGGAGATCGGCCAGAGAGCGCACGCCCGACGCGGCTGTGACGGTCAGTACCTCGGGGCTCGTGCCCACCAGCGAGATCGGGATGAAGTCGCGGCGGATGTCGTAAGGCAGATTTTTGTAGACGACCGGGCCGATCACCATCGCGTTGGCTGAGATTAGTAGGGTATGGCCATCCGGAGCTGCCTTGGCCACAGCGGCGTTGCCGATGGTCGAGCCAGCGCCGGGTCGGTTATCGACGATCACCTGCTGGTTCCAGGCCTGGGCCAGTCCTTGAGCAAGGGAGCGGGTGAGGATGTCGATGCCGCCGCCCGCCGCGTAGGGCGTGATCAGCCGGACCGGGCGGGTGGGAAAGTCATTGGCTGAGGCGGGTAAGACGGACACCGCGCACCACGCAGCCATGAAGGCGGCGGACAACAGACGCTTGAGCATGACGGACCTCTCCCTGGATTCGACCGCTCGATGCTACACGCCGTACATCGACGGGTAAATCGCTTGCGCCTGTCATCCTGCTCTCAGGATCAGGTCTTATTTCCGATCGTCGTTGACACCAGCAGAGGTTTGCCGCTACCTTGGCCGCTGGTATTGGGTCC
>CAZAVT010000054.1:12588-13695 GCA_964488395.1 uncultured Burkholderiaceae bacterium
CAACCGCCGGATGCTACACGCCGTACATCGACGGGTAAATCGCTTGCGCCTGACCTATACTCGACCGGGCGAGCCCAGTAGGCAGAAGACCCGCGACCGTCTTCGCGAAGCGCCGTGTTCGTCCGTTCTCTTTGGAAATGAACCCGATGACCGCAACCGCTGCACCTGACATGCTGCTTGAGCCGATCACGACCCCTGCCGCCTGGCTCGCGGCCGATTACCGTGATCGCAGCGACTGGATCGACGATCTCACCCCGGCCGAGATCGACGATCTCGATCGGGCGCTCTTGCGCATCAAGTCGCAACAGCAATCCTGGCCGGATTTCGGGCGTGAGGCTTTTCCCCTCCCGGTGCTGGGACCTCGTCTGGCGCGCGCCCTCACCGAGATCCGCTCGGGACGCGGCTTCGTGCTGTTGCGCGGCATTCCGGTGCGGCGCTATTCGACGGACCAGCTGCGTACCCTCTATTGGGGCCTCGCGCAACATCTGGGCCGCGTGATCTCGCAAAACGCTCGAGGCGACCTGATCGGTGATGTCCGCGACACGGGAGCCGACTATCGTAACCCCGATGTGCGCGGCTACACCACGCGCGCCGATCTACGACCGCACTGCGACTCAGCTGATGTGGTGGGACTGTTTTGCCTGCGGGCGGCACGCTCGGGGGGGCTCAGTTCGATTGCAAGCTCGATGTCGATCTACAACGTGATCCTGAGCGAACACCACGAGCACCTGCGACCGCTTTATGAGGGCTTCCACTACGACCTGCGCGGCGAAGGCGCATCGGGCCGGCCGGATGAGGTGACGCGCAACCGCGTCCCCGTCTACAGCTGGTACAAGGGGCACCTGAGCTGCCGATTCAATCCCCGCACGATCGAGAGCGCGCCGATTCGCACCGGAGTACCGCTCTCAGCCCAACAGCTCGCAGCGGTGCGAAGCGTCGAGGCCTTGGCACGCGATCCACGGTATCGGCTGGACATGAAGCTGCAAGAGGGCGACCTCCAACTGATCGATAACTACTCGGTGCTTCATTCGCGCACCGAGTACGTCGATCATGAGGACCCGAGCGAGAAGCGTCATCTGCTGCGCCTGTGGCTCAACATCCCCGACG
>CAZAVT010000055.1:0-7462 GCA_964488395.1 uncultured Burkholderiaceae bacterium
GCAGGGAGTTCGCCGGCAGGACCTCCTGCCCCCACTCAGACAGCCCCTCGGGATCCCCGGAAGCGCGATGATGGCTCAAGCCGCTGACCCCCTCGGGCCAGGCCAAACTGAGCGCCCCGGTCAACGGGAGCGATCATCGTGAGCGCCTCAAGGGCCTTCCTTGCGCTCTGCGCGGGCTTTCTCGAAAGGCTGGGCGCGAGCATCCCGGCGGACGAGGAACTCGCCGAGGGGTTCGAGTTCGAGAGCGAGGGCCTCAGTGCCCGGATCGAGCGAGGCCTCGAGCCGGACGAGCATGACAGCGAGGGCGACTTCCTGATCACGATCGCGGTCAGCGAGCTCGACCTGGACGACCCGGGCGCGCTGGCCGATCGTCTGTTGTTGCTCGCCCGACTCAACCACTGCAGTCGCCGCGAGCACCCATGGATCGCGGCGGTGGACGCAGCGCAACAGCTGGTGCTCCTGCGCCGCGTGCCGCTGACCAATCCGACGGTGGAGCACCTCGAGCAAACGATCACCGAGGGTCTCGAGCTGGGCCAGTCACTGCGCGAGCTCTGGAAGGTGGCCGGTGCTCAGGCCGCATCCTGGAACACAGGCCGTCCGGCGGAGCTCCCATTTCTCAATTTCCCACCGGGCCTCAAGGCGTGAGTGCGCTCGCCGCGACCATCATCCGTTCAATGCGATGAACCTGAGCGTCCAGCAATTTCGTCAGCTCACCACGACCGATCCGGCGGCCACCCGCATTCGGCTCGACCGCGAGCGGCCCGATCAGCTGGTGGCCAAGGCAAACAGTGTCCCGGCGCGGATCGGGCACTGGTTCGGTGAGGTCTTCAAGTCCGGCAAGGCGCGCAATCGCGAGGCGATCGACGCCTTCGTGAACACGGTCCGCCAAGAGCAGGGCGAGGCCGCCGGCGACATCGTCGCACGCTATCTCTCCGCTCGTCGTGAAGCCGGCAAGCCGCTCGCCCCCCGACATATCCGCTCGGGTCTCGAACTCACGGGTACGCCCGTGTCGGGCGCCTGGACCTTCGCAGAGGCCGTTGGTAAACTTGGGGTACAGCATGACTTCCGCGAGATCGGACGAGGCGGCGAGGGCGTGGCCTATGAGGTCCGCGTCCAGGTCGGTAAGGAATCCATCCAGGGGGTCATGAAGACGCGCAATCCAAAATTCGCACTACCGCTGCGACCCGACGCGTCCATCGACGGCAAGCTCGCACGGCAGGGGGAAAGCGCGGCGGCCTACATCGGGGCAGACATCCCGGGGCTGATCCGGCCGGACTTCTATATCGTCCAGCACAAGCGAAGCGACCCTCAGCCTGCAAACCAGACCCTCGACCCCTATCAGGAAGTGACACGAGCGATGCAGGAGGAGATGGCCGACAGCCCAGACCAGGTGCCCCTCCGAAAAGACGAACAAGCGTTCAGCGTCGTCGCCGGCGGCAAGACCTTTCGCAACTGGGCCAATGAGCGCCTGGGTGCGGGCGAGCGGCCGGTCTGCCTGGGGGTGATCATGCCCAAGGCCAAGGGAGCCGCCCTGATGAACCTCGACCGGATCGAGGAAACCAGCCGGGACCCCGCGCTCGCCGGGCGCGCTGAGCCCTCCCAGTTGCAGGATGCGGTCGGCGCCTCGCTCGCCACCCTTGCAGGCATGGCTAAACATGGCCTGCGCCATGGCGATGTCAAACCCGAGAACGCCCGATACGACGCGCAGAGCCGAACCTTCGAGCTCTTCGATCAGGGATCGATGGTCAAGATGTCCAAGCGCAATGGCGACGCGCCGCGGCTGACGGGAGCGGCCACCTCCCTCTATCGTGACCCAGGCTTCGAGGACGATCCGGGCGCCGGTCTCGAGTATGACCTGTTCGCCACGGGTGTGACGCTCCTCGAGGCGAGTCTGCGGGAGCGCGGACTGCACGACCTGGCACACGCCGTGCTGAAGGAAGTCAGGGCCGCATCCGCTGATCCCGACGACGCCTCAGCCCCTAACGTCGCCATGCAGGACCTTGCCGCGATTCTCGCGGGCGATGCCAGCGCACCACCGCCAGCCGACCCCAACCCAAGAATCAACCTCAAGAATCGGATTCACTGGCGAGTCGATCAGGCGATCGGCGAGCACACGCCCGCCGGGCGACAGGCGCTCGCGATGATCGACGCCGCTCTCGGGCAATCCAGCCCGGTGACCGCACGCTATGACCCGAACCAGCCTGAGTCCCACCCGTTCGGGGCGCTTTACGCTTCCGCGCCCGTCGGCGTCTGACCCCCTGCCCCCTTGACCCCACCAACGCCTTGCCTGGAGACCCATGCCTACCAACTCCCCTGCCCCCCAACGCGTCGGCATCGCCGGCCTTGGGACCATTGGCAAGACCCTCGCACGCACGCTCGATCGCGGCGAGCTGGCCGGCCTCTCGCTCGCGGCAGTCACCGCACGGGATCAGGCGTCGGCCACTCAATGGATGAGCGAACAGCTGTCCCATCCGGCGCCGTGCGTGGACTTCGAAGCGCTCGCCCAAGCCTGTGACTGGGTGATCGAGTGCGCCCCGTCCAGGCTCCTGCGCGCGATTGCCGAGCCGGCCCTGCGGCGCGGCCGGCGCCTCGTTGTCCTCAGTGCCGGGGCACTGCTCGATGCACCCGACCTGATCGATCTCGCCCGCGCGCACGGCGGGCAAGTGATCGTGCCCACTGGCGCGCTGCTCGGTCTCGATGCGGTCTGCGCCGCGCGCGAGGGAACCATCCACTCTGTCACCCTGGTCACGCGCAAGCCCATTGCAGGCCTCCTCGGCGCGCCGCTCCTCGTCGAGCAGGGGATCGACATTTCCGGTCTTCAGGAACCGATGTGCCTTTACCGAGGCAATGCACGCGGCGCGGCCAAGGGTTTCCCGGCCAACGTCAACGTCGGGGTCGCACTCTCTCTCGCAGGAATCGGCGCCGATCGAACCGAGGTCCAGGTCTGGGCCGACCCGACAGTCACCCGCAACACCCACAGCATTCGGGTCGATGCGGACAGCGCCTCGTTCAGCATGACGATCGAGAACATTCCCTCGGAAAACCCCAAGACCGGGCGCATCACTGCGCTCAGCCTGATCGCCTGCCTGCGCAAGATCAACGCCCCGCTGCGCGTCGGCACCTGAACCGGACCCTATCCCTTCGTCGAGAGGAGCCCACCCATGCAAACCCGCTGGATCGCCCTGCTGGTGACTTGCCTGAGCACGTGCCTGACGGCGCCCGTCCAAGCCCAGGGGGGGAGCGACGGCAGCGACAAGCGGCTTCGGATCGTGGTGCCCTTCGCCCCAGGTGGTCAATCGGACCTCTTTGCCCGGTTGATCGCACAGAAGCTCACGGAATTGGGTCGGCCGACCGTCCTGGTTGAGAATCGACCCGGCGCGGGCGGCTCGATTGGTGCTGGCCAGGTCGCAAAGTCACGACCCGACGGGCTGACCCTGTTGTTGTCCGATGTCGCGGTCTACACGGTCGCGCCGGCGCTCGAACGAAAGCTCCCCTACACGGCCAGCGACCTGGCGCCGGTGATCCAGGTCTCGCGCGCGCCGCAGCTACTGATCACGGCAGCGGGCTCGCGCCTGGCGACCTTCACCCAGGCGATGGAACAAGACCGAAAGTCGCCCGGCAGCCTGAACATTGCCTCCTCGGGTGTGGGAGCGAGCGGGCACCTGGCGCTGGTCTTGCTGAACCGCATGGCGGGCAGCCGCTTCGAGCACCTGCCCTACAAGGGGGGTGGCGCCGCACTGAACGACGTGCTCGCCGGTCAGGCTGAAATGATGTTCATCGGAACGCCGCCGGCAATGCCGCTCCTTGCCAACGGTCGCTTGCGGGCGCTGGCGGTAACGACCGCGCAGCGCGTACCCGACCTGCCCGACGTGCCCACCTTCGACGAACTGGGCGTGAGCGGCTTCGATGCCACCAGCGGTCAGGGTATCTTCGCCGCTGGCGCGACGCCGCCCGAACTGATTGCACGGCTCAATGCCGAGTTGGCACAGGTGCTCCGATTGCCCGAGGTCCGCAAGCGCTGGAGCGAGCTCGGTGCCGAAGCCGTCACGACCACGCCGGCCGCGTTCAAGACCTGGCTCGAGCAGGAATCGGACAAGTGGGCCAAGGTCATTCGCGAGGCCAGGATCGAACTGGAGTAGACGATCGGGCTCGGTCAACCAGGAGCGGCAGGCATGCAGGACTCACTCACCTTTTCGGGCTACCGACGGCCTGATGGACAGATCGGTATCCGCAACTACCTGCTGATCCTGTCCGTCGGGCACCTGACCGGGCCGAGCGCACGACGGATCGCGAGGGCACTGCCCGCCGCGCGGCTGGTCATGCTGCCCTACGGTAGCAGCCTGATGGGCGAGGACCGGGCCCTGCAGATGCGCTCCATCATTGGTCTGGGCGCCCACCCCAACGCTGGCGCCGTGCTGCTCATCGGGACCGACGGACCCAAGCTCAAGGCCATCGAGGCATCGATCGGCCAGTCGGGCAAGCCCATCGTGACCCTGTGCCTCGATGACCATGGGCACGATGCACTCAGCCTGTCCGATCGCGGGCTACGCGAAGGCGCGCGACTGCTCAAGGACATCTCCCGGCTGCGGCGCGAGCCGGTGTCTGCGACGTCGCTGCTGGTCGGTGTTGAATGTGGTCGTTCGGACCCGAGTTCGGGCATCGTCGCCAATCCGTTGATCGGTCTGGTCGTCGACCGATTGATCGATCAGGGCGGTCGGGTCGTTTTCGGCGAGACCATGGAGTGGCTGGGGGCCGAACACCTGCTGGAGCGGCGCGGGCGCACGGCCGAGGTAGGAGCTGCCTTGTCGGCTGCGGTGCTGCGCCGCGAGCGGCTGGCGGTCAGCCATGGCCTCGACTTGCTCGGCAACAACCCAAACCCCACCAATGTGGCTGCGGGCTTGTCGACCATCGAGGAAAAATCGCTAGGCTCGATCGCAAAGAGTGGTTCACGGCCGATCGACGCGGTCGTCGGTTTCGGCGAGCCGATCAAGAGCGCTGGGCTCTTCGCAATGGATGCGCCCTCCTTCTCGCCCGAATCACTCACCGGCTTCGTTGCCTCGGGCGCCCAGCTGATGCTGTTTTCAACGGGTGTAGGCAACAGTTATGTCAGCGCTCTGGCTCCCACGATCAAGCTATCGGCCAATCCGCAGGCCTGCAAGGCGCTCGGCCAGCAGCTCGATTTCGATGCAAGCGCCGTCACGCGGGGTCGCCAATCGGCGGACGAGGCTGCGACGGCGCTGCTACGCCTGTGTCTGGACATCGCTTCTGGCACGCTCACCTGGGGCGAGATCCTCGACGAGGGCGACGAGGTCGTCAGCCGCATCGGAGAAGCGCTATGAGCGAGGCCTCGAACCCATCATCGAGCGTCAGCGCGTTGACCCCGTCGCCATCCGAGGGCGCCGACGCACTGAAATTACATGCCGACGACCATGTCGCCACCTTGCTGCGCGACCTGTCGGCGGGTGACCTTTGCAGCGTCGGTACCCCCGATGGCACCTTACTCAGCCTTCAACTGGTCGAATCGATCCCGATGCACCACAAGGTCGCGCTCGTCGCCCTCTCTCGCGAACAACCGGTGCTCAAGTACGGTGAGGTCATCGGGCAGGCCCGGCGCGACATTGCGCCTGGCAGCCACGTCCACACCCACAACCTGGTCAGCCTGAGGGCAGGCGCGCGATAATCACGGCCCTTTCCCCGTGATCCCGAGGACCCGCCGATGAAGCACATGCTGACTGCGCTCGCGCTTGTGGTGGTGAGCCTGACCGCTGTGCGGCCCGCGCACGCCCAGGCGAACGACTTCCCCGTGCGGAAGAATCTGACGATCCTGGTTGGCTTTGCCGCCGGTGGAGCGGCCGACGTGGCGGCGCGGATCATCGCCCGCCGGGCGACCGAGATCACCGGACAGACCGTCTCGGTCGAAAACAAGCCAGGTGCAGGCGGCAATATCGCCACCCAGATGCTGGTCTCGGGGCCGGCCGATGGAAGCGTCATCATGCTCGGCACGGTGGGGCCCCTCGCGATTGCGCCCCACCTGGGCAAGCTCGGCTACGATCCGCTCAAGGACATTGCCCCGCTCACGATGGGAGTCGCCTTCCCCAATATCCTGGTCGTTCACCCCGGCACCGGTTTGAAGACCTTCCGCGATTTCATCGATCTTGCAAAAAAGCACCCCGGTAAGCTGGACTTCGCCTCGACCGGTCCGGGATCGGCCTCCCACCTCGCCGGCGAATTACTGAATCAGGTTGCGGGTATCGACACGGTGCACGTCCCCTACAAAGGGGGCGCGCCCGCCCTGGTCGACATCCTGGCCGGTCGGGTGGCCTCCTGGTACGCAACCGTCACCACCTCGCAACAGCATATCGAGTCGGGCAAGCTGGTCCCGCTCGCAGCGACCGGCCTCAACCGGCACCCGGCGCTCCCTCAGGTACCCACGATCGCTGAATCGGGCTACCCTGGCTTTAACGCAATCAACTGGTACGCCTTCATCGCGCCGGTTCGGGTGCCGCCAGCGGTCTTGGATCGGTGGAACGAAGCGCTGGTCGCGATCCTCAAAGAGGCCGACGTGACCGCCGCGCTTGCCAAACAAGGATTCATTCCCGAGCCCGGCACCCGGGGCGAGCTCGGTCGCTTCATCGCGACAGAGTACGAGACTTGGGGCCGCGTCATCCGTGAGCGCAAGCTCTCGATCCAATGAGCCGCGTACCCCGCAAACCGCCGGTACGGGTCCGATTCGCGTAGACTCCACGAGTCGGTCATCCGATCGCGAGACCCTCCCCATGCCTGCCTTGTCAGCGAGGCGATCCCCCGCTCCAGCCCTTCTGCTTCTGATCACCCTTGTTGTCGGCATCGGTGTCGTGGCCCCCTGCCTCGCCCAATCGCGCTACAAGATTCTGGCCGAGCGCGAGCCGATTGGGGAAATCCGGGTGCAAGCGACCAGCCCGACCGAGCGCGAGACATACTACCGCTTTGTCGACAACGGCCGTGGCCCTGAGGTCCGGGAACGCTTCAGCATTGATCCGGGTGGCGTACCGGTGCGCTTCGAAGCGCGCGGCCAGTCGACCTTCGGGGCGGCCATTGAGGAGACCTTCGAACTCACGCTGGATCGGGCCCGCTGGCGCTCGCGGGTCGACCAGGGAGATATCGAACGCCAGCCCGGGTCGCTGTTCGTGCCGCTTGAAGCGACGCCGGCTTACCTTGCGCAACTCGCGCGCACGGTCCTTGACGACCCCGAGGATTCCAGTGCGCTGGTCGGAGGCGGACGCCTGCGCGTCGAGTTGCTCGAGGAACGGCGGGTCACGGGGCCCCGTGGACCGATCGATGTCAGCCTCGTCGAGATCGGCGGGCGTTGCGCCGCTGAAGGGCGGGTCCATGCGTTCGCCGGTCGATGCGTCGAAGGCATGGACGACGCCGGAGTCGCCGTGGCGGGCGACGCCGGCGATCAGGAGATCACCCGTTAGCGGCA
>CAZAVT010000055.1:7472-13685 GCA_964488395.1 uncultured Burkholderiaceae bacterium
CGAGCCGCAGCCCACCCATCTGTGGCTGCGGGATCATGCCGAATCACCTCTTTTTGCGTCCACCGATCCCCGGCACCGGATTATCCTCGAAGGGTACGAACACGCCGTGCCCGAGCTGCTGGATCGCCAGGGCCGGGCCATCGATCGCCAGCTTTCCCGACTCAAGACGGAGCTCGAGCAACCGTTACCCGGCACCACGGTGATCCGATCGGTTCGCTGGTTTGACGCGCGGCAGGCTCGCCTGGAAGGCCCTTCGGATGTGTGGCTGCTCGACGGCCGGATCGTCGCCATCACCCCGCCGCGCGCCTTGTCGGCCAAGCCTGACCAGCGGATCGAGGGCCGAGGACAGGTCCTGCTGCCCGGCCTTTTCGACACCCATGTGCACTATGGGCGAGACAGGGGCTTGCTCTACCTCGCTTCGGGCATCACGACCGTACGTGACATGGGTAATCAGAATGAGCGCCTGTTGCGGACTCGGGACATGATCGCGCGCGGGCAGATTCCCGGCCCGCAGGTCGTTCCCGCTGGCTTCATCGAGGGGTCGAGCCGATTTGCAAGCCGCAACGGGTTTGTTGTCAGTGATCTGGACCGAGCGCTCGAGTCGGTTCGCTGGTACGCCGATCGGGGCTACCGATCCATCAAACTGTACAGCTCGATCCGGCCGGAATGGGTCGAGCCCATTGCCCAATTAGCCCGCCAGCGAGGCCTGCGGGTGATCGGCCATGTGCCCGCCTTCATGAACACCGAACGCGCAATCCGCGCGGGTTACGACGAGGTCAACCATATCAACCAGCTGATGCTGAACTTCGTGGCGCGGCCAGGCGACGACACGCGGACCCTGCAACGCTTCACACGGGTCGGCGAAGACGGGCACCGCATCGATCTGGCCGGCGCCCAGGCACGTGCACTGGTCAGCCTGATGAAGGAGCGCGGCACGGCCGTGGAGCCGACGCTGGTGGCTTTCGAAGCGATGTTCACCCAGCAACAGGGACAGTCCAACCCCAGCTACGTCGCGATCGCCGAGCACCTCCCCGTGCTGTGGCGGCGCGACCTCAAGGTCGCCGAACTCGACCTGGAGGGCGAGCTGTTGCAACGCTACCGACAGAGCTTTCGCCGGCTGCTCGACCTGTCCGCCCTGGTTCACGAGGCCGGCATCCCGCTGATCGCAGGGACCGATTCCGGTTCGGGCTTTGCACTGATCCGCGAGCTCGAGCTGATGGTCGAAGCCGGCTTGACACCCGCGCGCGCCCTGCAGAGCGCGACCTGGAATGCGGCAGTGGCGCTCGGAGAATCAGGCGAGCGCGGCCTGATCGAGCGGGGCCGTCGCGCTGATCTGCTTCTCGTTCAAGGCAATCCCGTCGAGCGGATCGGCGACCTGCGGCGCGCCACCTTGGTGATCCAGGGGAGCTCCGCCTGGCGACCTTCGGAACTCTGGCAGCGGATGGGCTTCAGGCCCTTCGTTGCCCCCGCTGGCATTGACGGCCCCGAGGCCGACCACTAAGCGATTGCCGCGGCAAGCTGCGCTTCGCCCCGCCACATCGGCACGGGCGGCAGGCAGATTTCGGCGCCTCGGCCGATCGCGGTGCGGGGATACTCCCGGGTTGAGTCGATACAACCGCCTTGCGCATAGACGCCCGACCGATCGCGCAGGCGCATCATCCGTTCAAGAATCGACGCCTGCCGCTCAAGATCCTGCCGACTCTGAAAGACCCGTTCGACGACTGTCGACTCGTCAATCCTGAGCGCTCCGTGACGATCGCGGTAGCAGCCATCGCGCCAGTGAAAGATCTCGAGGCATTTACTCTCGAGCGTAAAGGGTTGGTTGCGCACCCAGAAGTTGCTGAAGAGGCCACCTCCGAGATAGATGACCCACGAACCTTCGTAACCCTCGACATTCGAGGACCGCTCATCGGGGTTCCTGAACCACAGCCGGTCACCCGGCACGTAGTAGCGCATCGGCAGGGGCCGTTCCAACCCGTACTCGACCAGATAAACGTCGTGGAACAACCCGGAGCGGATCGCATGACGCTCGTTATAGGCCTGTAGCTGTTCAAAAAAATCCGGCCGGTGCTCGCGCAACTCGATGGCGAGCCCCAGCAGGATCACGTACTCGGTCGCCCGATAGCAGGAAAAGTCGTAGGTCCTACCGGTTGTCTCGGGCTGGGTCGCAGCGGTCAGGGCACTGATCAGATCGGCGCCTGGCTGAAGGATGAACCCATGGTCCTCGTCATAGCGCCAGTACTGCTCGGGGCGTTCAGCGGCGGTGGTCTTGAAGGCGAGCGCAGTGCGGCGCGCGGCCGTCGTGATGTGGCGTCTTACCCGGATCGCCGAGGCCAGGCCAGCCGCATCCGCAAAGACATGCGGCAAGGGCGCCGCCAGCAGGCTCGCCAGAATTTCCCGATCCAGCGCCCGGGCCGAGTCGGTCTGGCGATCATGGCCGAGATGCCGGTACAGCTGAGCAGTGTCGTGATCGGGCATCCAGGCACGCTGGCATTCGGTCGCAAGGCGCAACAGCAAAACCGTCACACCCCGGCTGACAAACGTATCGACCCGCAGGGCATCGGCAAGACCCAAAGAGAAAGCGAGCGCCAGGCAGCTCTCGCGCGCCCGATCAGCCGCACCGGCATCAGCCGAAACGATCTGCACGCCCCCCAGGGAGGCGGCTGACAAGAGGCGCGCGTTGGCTGCATTCATCGGCATGAGTCTCGTCGGCACCCGCGTCATTTGTCAAATCCGGTCCGGGTAGACTCGTGGATCCTTGGGAACAAATCCGCTCAGCCGATGCCAACGCTGCTGACCCACCCTATAAGGGGCGCTGCGACCTCACTCGTGATAATGAATCTGGCCGGGCTCGCCATGGCCGCCGGCGGGCAATTGCCGTCCAAGCCGGACGGCGGGATCTGGGTCAGCCCCGGTTTTCTGACCTGGCACAGCGCGCAACCGGCGGACCGCGACCTCGAGGGTCGCAACCTGGGCTTCGGACTGGACTGGCAATGGTCGACCGATCAGCGTCTGACCCTGGGTCGATTCCGCAACAGCGACGGACGACCTTCGCGTTACCTGGCGCTCTACCATCAGCCGCTCACGGTGGGCTCCTGGCGATTCGGCGTCGTCGCTGGCGTGATGGACGGCTACCCGCATTATCACCACGGACGCGCTTTCCCAGCCATCCTGCCCGTGGCGAGTTGGGAGCAAGGGCGCTGGGGGATCGATACCGCCTTCATCCCCACGATCAACGATCGGTTGTACGGTGGGGTGAGTGTCAAGCTCCGGTGGAGGCTCGACGAAAACCGCTCACTCAGTACTGGACACTGAGTCGGACATCGAGACTGCGATTGGCGGGCTCGTAGACTGGCCCAAGTCCTCGGCTGTACTCGACCCCCGAGTCGGAGTAACGCTGGATCCTGAGCCCGAGGCTCCCCCGCCATCCGTCATATTCCCAGGGCTTGTCGATCGCCAGGGAGAACCCGCGTCGCTGGTGGTTCGTGACATCGCCATAGCTCGAACTGACCTGAGACAGATGGGACGTCTGCCAACCCGAGAGGAGAACGCCCGCTCTGAGGGTCGCCGGTCGGTCCGGCAAGGAGAGGGGGCCCAGCCACCACTGCGCAGCGAGCCACAGCGACACGTTGAATCGCTCGTAGCCCTTGGCCCCGGTCGTGGTGTAACCCCGGAGATCGGTCCACTCCGTGCTGAATCCGAGGCCGGGCTGAGGCCGCCAACCAGGCGCGAGCCCACCGATCCAGGCGATCCCGTCAGTGCGAAGACGTCGGGCACCGTCTCGAGTCCCGCTGCTGTCGCTCGCATAGTCCACGGTGCCGATTTCACCGACCCATTCGAGGCCTCCACCACGCATCGCCTCAGGCTGGGCCACGAGCTTCAATCCGAAGGCAGGACCATCCAGGCGCATCGCGAGGGCAGGTTCACGGTAGGCATGCCAGCCCAGGTGATAGGCGACCGACAGCCCGAAGCCCGCTCGCTCGGCCTGGACCTCAGCCTGGGCCTCGATGGGCGCAGGCGGCGACGGATCGGTCACTTGTGCGCCGGCATCCAGGCTGAGCAGCGACGCAAACGCCAGCCCCCAGGCGACGCGAGAGCATCCCTTTAACTGCATCAGAGCACCTCGATCCGGATCGAGCGCACCCAGCTGAAGCCCGGCAGCCAGGACACGATCCGCCGTGTGTCCTCGGTCACCCGGGTCCCCTGACGGCGCCATGCGAGGCTGTCGTACAAGGTCACCGCCGCAGCAGCACGCAAGGGCTCATCGGTCAGGGCATTCCTGATGGAGACGGACTCGACGGGTCCCCAGTAAGGATAGATCCGGGCCGAATTCGCGTCGTCGGGACTCACCTGAGCGCAAGCGGACCGTCCAGCAAAATCGGGGCGCGCATAAACACAGACCTCGATGACCCGCGCGGGCGCGAGATCCGCGACCGGTGGTGGCACGGGAGACGGGCCAGCAGATCCGGAGGGCAATTGGGGGGACGGTGTTGAATCAACCGGTGCCACGGGTTGAGCTGGAGGCGCGACCGGCGGCAGCCCGGTCAGGGCAGCCGCTGCTGGGGTCAAACGCAGGACGGGCCGGTCGCCAAAATTCGTCGCGGCCACCACGCCCCGCCCCGCCTGAAGCAAGGCCGCCTCGACCGTCGCGACGCTCGCGGTTGGCACTGCCGCGCGTAGCACCGCGAGCGCCCCGGAGGTCAATGCGGTCGCAGGGGAAGTACCGGCCATCGCCGACCAGCAATCAAAACCGACGGTCGTCGAGGGACACAAGTCCGGCAGCCGATAGGTCTGCCAGCGCTCGCCTCCGATCGCCACCAGATCCACCAGACCACTGAAATTGGAGTAGCTGGCCAGGCCGGCATAGTCGAAACGGGATGCAGCCACACTGAGCGAGTTGCTGACACAGGCCGGAAAAGCCATCGAATCGCGGCTCCCGGAGTTGCCGGCTGCAACAACCACGGACACGCCCGCCGAGCGCAGCGACTCGAAGGCCGCCTTGAATGCCCGCCCTAGATAGTCGTTGTCGCAGGCTTCGGCATAGAGGCCGCCTCCCAGGCTGAGGTTGGCGACCACGATGGGAGCGAGCTGCGCCGCCTTGCGCCGCGCAGCCTCCTCGCTCAACCATTCGAGCGCTCGCAACAGGTCACCGCCTTGAGCGACCAGCCCGCCGCGGGCGTTGAGGCTGAAGACCTGCACGGGCAGGATCGACGCAGCCGGCGCGACGCCTCCGAGCACGGGCGACTCACCGTAGGCCATCGCTGCCGCAGCCGCCATCGCTGTGCCATGCTCGCAGCCCACCGAACGGGCGCGATCGCGGTCGAGCCGCCCGCCGCAGGCTGCGCCTGCCGATTCCGATTCGAAGTCAACGCTGCGGCCATTGGGGCAGAGCGCGAGGCCGTCGTTATTGGCCGTCGAGAAACAGGCGCCGCGGAGGACTCGGCTCGCGCCGCCGCTCGTAACAAGTGCCGGATGACGGGCTTCAACGCCGGTATCGAGTACCGCGATGACAGCATCCCGGCCCTCGAGACGCTGGCCTGCGATCTGGGGCCAGGCGGCGCGACCGTCGAAACTCGACACGACAGCTGGCTGGACGGTCTGAGCGTCCTGTCGTGCCTGAGTGACCATTTCAACGTCGCGATAGACGCCGCGTACCGCCGGAATCGATGGCAACAAGCGGAGCTCGCACGCCGTCAGATCGATTCGGACCGCGCTCGCCGACCGAGGCGAGACTGCCTGGGCGATCCGATCGCTGAGGGATCCGCGATCGCAGCCGCTCGATCCGACCGCGGCAGCCGCCGAGGGGCTGCCCGCCTGCTCGACCGCCTGGACGAGTTGTTGGAGGAACGCGCGCTGCAGCGCCGCCCGCACCCCATCCGGGTCGACGGGAAACGACACCGTTTCGCCGGCAGAGATCGCCGCAGCGGCCGCCTGGGCGCCGCCCAATGCGACGAACACGCCCACCTGCTCGTCCTCCACGAGGAAGCCGTCGTGGCCGAACGGCGAGAGGATCAGGTGCAGCCGATCCGCACCCGGGGTGAGGTCGACCATCTCCTGCTGCAGTCGCACGGGGAAGAGGCGATCGGAGTCGATGCCGACCACGGTCAGCGGCGCCGTGATACGACCGAGGGCCGCGCCCACCCCACCCCTGCCTCGCCCGAGGTCGAACAGGCTCATGGCGCGGGTCAGCGCTATGTAGGTGTTCGCGTCGAA
>CAZAVT010000056.1:0-3822 GCA_964488395.1 uncultured Burkholderiaceae bacterium
CTGGGCCGCCGCCGACCAGCGATCACGCGGACTGCTGTTTGGCGCCACGGCGGGGCGTACGACGCTCGGCGGCGAGGGCCTTCAGCACCAGGACGGATCGAGTCTTGCGATGGCGGCGATGGTGCCGAACTGCCGGGCCTGGGAGCCGGCGTTCGCAGGTGAACTGGCCGTCATCCTCGATCATGCCATGCGCCGGATGCTCGACGAACAACGCGACGAGTTTCATTACGTGACGCTCATGAACGAGAGCTACCCGATGCCGTCACTGGCCGAGAACTGCCATGCGGACCTGCTGCAGGGCATGTATCGGCTGATGAGTACGGGGGGAGCAAGCGACTCGAAGCGCGCAGTCCGCTTGCTTGGCTCAGGCGCGATCCTTCGGGAGGTCATCGCCGCGGCGGAGCTGCTACGCGACGATTGGGACATTGCCAGCGAGGTCTTTTCGGTCACCAGCTACAGCGAACTCGCGCGCAATGCGGCGGAATGCTCGCGTGCTGTGCGGCTCGGACGATCCGCGGGTGCGAGTCATCTGGCCCGATTGCTACCGGGCGACCGCCCGGTCGTCGCTGCAAGTGATCAGGTTCGCGCCTGGCCGCAATCGATTGCGGAATTTGTGCCGGCGCGCTTCCTCTCTCTCGGAACCGACGGATTCGGACGCAGCGATACCCGCGCGCGCCTGCGCCGGTTTTTCGAGGTGGACCGCCACAGCGTCGTACTGGCGGCGCTCCAGGTCCTGGTCGAACGCGGCGAGCACCCGCCGCAGACCCTGTCACAGGCCTGCGCGCGCTACTCGATCGACTGCGAGGGTGTCGCTCCCTGGCTCCGTTGAGACCCCTGCCGCCCTCAGTCAGCGGGTCCTTGGCTTGCGTATCTGCGATCAGCGTGGTGTACGTGGCGCCCGGACCATGACCCAGAGCGCCGCACTGTGCATGGCGATCGACACCATGAGGGCCCAACTGTAGCCGTCGGGATGCCAGCCGCCAGTCGCTGTGCGCGGCCACAAGTCGAGGATCCAGCCGATAGTCACTTGCAGAAGAAAGGCTCCCGCCAACGTAATCATGTTGATCGCGGTCGACACCCGTCCGGTCTGCTCGGGCGGGAACATCTGACCGACGACGATGTAGCCAGTCGGAGCTACCGTCCCACAAAATGCAAGCAGCAGCCATAGGAGCGCCACCCAATGCAACTGGCTCGGCTGCCAGACCAGGGCGAACTGGATCATCAACATGCCCGTCACGCCCGCGACCGGAACCACGAACGGCGCGAGGCCGGCCGCCTTCGCGCGACTCCCAAGATTGCCCGAGACCAAGCTCCCGACCATCATTGCGATCGTGTAGAAAAAGAGCACACCTGATCGGGTCAGGTCGTCCATACCCGCCACATCTCGCAACCACGGCCCGGCCCACAGACCCAGGTAGGCGAAGTTCAACATCGACAAGGTCGATACTGCCGGGGCATAGCGCCAGAACGTGCGCGAGGCGAGGATACGCCCGCTGATCGCGATCTCCTCGCGCAGACGTAATCGAGGTCCATCAGCACGCGGCTTTTCCGGAACCCGTAGGAATATCCAGAGTCCGACCGCCAGCGTGGAGACCGCCAGCAACCAAAACACGCCTCGCCAGCCGAGCCAGGGCACTACCGCCTGCACAGGCGCAGTCGTGAGGGCGCTACCCAGTGCGCCGATCGCTACCGCAATGCCCGTCATATGGGGAACCCGCTGCGGCGTGAACCAGTCCGCATTGCCCTTGATGATGGCCATCAGGCCTGCCGAAATGCCCACGCCGATCACCAAGCGAGCGATCGACAGACCGAGAAAGCCTGGCGCAAGCGCCAACAGGCCAAAGCCAAGCGCCGTCAACAACATCAGCGCGGTCTGCATGCGTCTGGGTCCAAAGCGGTCCAGCGCCACACCAAGCGGCAACTGCGCGACTGCGTATGAGGCGAACGTACACGCTGCCAGGACACCCAACTCGCTCGCCGACAGGCCAAACTCGAGCGCGAGCAAGGGGCCAACCACCGCCATCACCGTGCGCGCAGCCTGATTGATCACATTGGCTGCGGCCAGCGGCAGCGTCACTCGAACGAACATGGGAGGGTCAGCATCCAGGAAGGTGAAGCATGTACGATACAGCGGCCGTGGCGCGCAGGCCAGCGCTACGCGACGGTGAGCCAGCGGGCGGTCAGTCTGGGCCCAGCAACCCCGCCCGCTGAAGCGCTGCCGCCACGGCCTGACGCTCGTCCTGCGACGCAGGCGGTTGCGGAGGACGCACCGCAGGTTGCGCCAACTTGCCGAGGATCGAAAGCCCGAGCTTCAGGCGCGCGGTGGCGCGGCCGCCCGGTGCCTCCCGATAGATCGCCCGGGACAAGGGGTAGATCTGATCGTGCAATCGTCTCGCCAGTGACCAGTCGCTCGTACTCGCAGCGGCATAGAAGTCCGCGCAGAGCCGGGGAGCAATCGCAGCGAGACTCACCTGACTTCCGTCGCTACCAATCACGTAGCTGGTGAGCAGATGTTCGTCGCCTGAGCCCATCACTACGAAATCGGGGCGCTCGCCCTTTAGCAAACGACGATTGGCCTCATAGGCTGCGACCTCCCAGCTGCCTTCCTTGATGCCCACGATCCGAGGCTCGGCGACCAGCGTCAGCAAGGTTTCGCGATCGTAAGCCATCCCGCCGGCACCGACGGGGGCGCCATACAGCAGAATTGGAAGCTCGGTCGCAGCAAGCAGATGGCGATGATGGATCAGGGCAGCGCGGCGATCGTGGCCCAATGCGAAGGAGTTGGGCGGGAATAGCAAGATCAGATCGGCGCCAGCCTGCTCGGCCGCGCGAGCATCACGCGCGGCCTGGAGACTCGACTCGGCGTTGACACCAGCGCAGATCACGCAAGTGGGCGGCGCCACCGCCCTGGCGACCTCTAGCACCCTTCGCTTTTCATCGGCATCGAGAACAAAGTTCTCACCCGCATGACCGTTGATCAGCAGCCCGTGAATACCAGGCGTGTGCGAGACCTCCAAGATGTGTCGCGCCAGGGCAGGCTCATCAACCTGAAAATCGGCCGTCATTGGAACAATGGTGGCGGCATGCATGCCATGCAGCCGGCGAGCGTCGAATGCAGTCATCAGATCGTCTCCGCAGGGCTCAGCAGGCGCTCGATAGGAAAAAGCGGTAACTCCGGCTCTCGGCCCAAGAGCGTGTCCGCCAGCAGGCGAGCAATGTACAGGCCGCTCGTGTACCCAGAATGGACGCTGCCACACACGTAGGCGTCGGGATGGCCAGGAATCGGGCCCACCGCTGGCAGGGCGTCGGCCGTTTCAGCCTCGAGTCCAGCCCACGCCCGCGCCAGTCGCGCCTGCGCGAGGGCCGGGATCGCGTGGCATGCAAGCCGCACATTGCCGATCAGTCGCTCGGGCAACAGTGTCACGCCACCCTGCTCCCGGTCGCCCAGCCCCTGCCAGCCCCCGCCGATCACGGTGGTGCCGTGGGGATACTGTTTGAGGGACAAGAGACCGCTTGCGATGCCGATCACTGTGCGCATGACTGGGGCCTGGCGTTCGGTCACCGCCAGCTGGTTCACCAGCACCTTGATCGGAAGCCGCACCCCCAACCAGCCGAGCATCGGTTCGATCCAGACTCCGCCGGCCAGAAGAAGACGCCGACCTTTCACGGCGCGATCCCGGGTCAGCACGGTGTAGCCACCCTGTTCGTGGTCGATGGCATGAGCCTCGCAGCGCTCAAACAGGGTGACGCCTTCGGCGAGCAGCGCATTGCGGAAGGCAAGCCCAGTGAGATAGGCGTTGGCATAACCATCGACCTTACAGT
>CAZAVT010000056.1:3832-12338 GCA_964488395.1 uncultured Burkholderiaceae bacterium
ATCGAGTCGCTGCCCGGTTTGCCGCCTTCGGACATTGCGGCACTGCGGCCTGGGCTCCGGCCGCGGCGGCCCCGCCGCCGGCTCGGACCGGCGGGCGTGACAGACGGTCACTGTGACTGCCCGAGTCCCGGCCAGTCGGACGCCGGGCCCCAGTCCTGGCTCGATGGACTGGGCCTCGCGCCCGGTAACCAGGGAGATCGGTGCACCCGCTTCCCGCCGGCGCCCTGCCCGAAAGCTGAGCAACGCCTCCTCTTGCTCCGTGAATGCGAGAGAGAGCCCGTCACAGACCACCACCCCTACGTCATGACCCAACCAACGACGAGCATCCGCCCACATGGCATGGGCGCGCAACGCATACGGAATCAGGGCGACACGGGTCATCTGAAGCGTCAAGGTGCCGGCATTCACGCCAGAAGCCTCACGACAGAGGGCTCCGCGCTCGATGAGCGCAACCGACATACCGCCGCGCGCCGCGAAAAGCGCCGTCGTGCAGCCGTGGATGCCACCACCGACCACCACCAGATCGAAGCGATCAGTCATAGCGGCGCTGGCTTGGGAATCGGGATATCGGCGTAATCGAAATCGCCGATCAGTTCAGCAAGCCTTACCGGTCTCAGGGGAGGACGCCCCGTCCAGGGCAGCACCTGCTCGCGTGGGCACTCGAAATGCTGCGAAGCGAGTTCCTGCACAGTATCCCCGCAGTAGCGTCCCTGACAGGGTCCCATGCCGCAACGGGTGAAATGCTTGAGCTGATCCAATGAACCCGCACACTGCGCCAAGGCCTCGTCGATCTCGCCGCGCGTGACGTCCTCGCAGCGGCACACTACCGTATCAGTCGCGATCGCTGCGACCTGCTCGCAACGCTGAGCCATCAGCCCCGCCATCGCATCCGAAAAGGGACGCGCGCGCTCGATCTGCCGATCGATGGAGCCGAGCCATTGGGCCTCAAGCTGGGTCCCGGTCGATCGAGCTGAACCGCGTGACCGGGCGACGGTCAGACCGACTCGCCGCCCAGAGAGCGAAGCAATCTTCTGGCCGCGGATGCCCGCACCGTCGCCCACCGCGTAAAGATCGGGAATGCCCGTCTGAAAATCCTGATCGACCTGCGGCGTCCAACCTCCGCGCAAGCGGTCAAAGCGATGCGGCGCCCGCAGCATTCGAGTGATCTCGCACGCAGTGGTGAGCCCGTGACCCACCACCAACGCATCGACCTCGACGTCTACCTCAGGCCCGGCGACGGGCGATCCCATCGCATTCACCGGCCCTAGAACCACCCGCTCCACCTGCTTGGTGCCCACCGCTCGGCGCACACCATATCCTGATAGCAATCGGGTACCCGAGCTCACCGCCCGCCAGAGCCACCATGCGCCGCGGGCCGCCAGTGTGGGCTGACTCAAGAGGCTCGGCCATCGCCGCAACCATTCGCTCCGGGGACTGAGATCAGCCATCACCGGCATGGCGATACCGCTCCCGGCAAGGCCTGCGGCCACCGCCGCGAGCAGCGGCCCACATCCGGCCACCGCCACACGCTGACCCGGCGCCACACCGTGACTCTTGAGGAGCACGGTCGCTGCGGCAAGGCCGACCACGCCGGGAAGCGTCCAGCCTGGAAAGGGGATCACCCGCTCGTGGGCGCCACTGGCGACGACGAGTGTTGGCGCACAAAGGGCGCGATTGCCGTCGGGGCCGATCGCATCCAGCCTGAATCCACCGGCAGGGGCCTGCTCAGTACGGACGGCCGACCATACCCGATGGCCCCAAAAGGGCGTAACGGTCGACGCGCTCATCCTCGCACGTAGCCGTTCACCCGAAGCCTGCTCGACATCTCCCTTGCCGGGATAGCCTCCGACGGGCGCCCGCCAGACCTGCCCACCGGCCGCGAATTGTTCGTCGATCACGGCCACCGTGAGCCCTGCTTGCGCAGCCGCGAGAGCGGCTTCCGAGCCCGCAGGCCCCGCGCCAATGACCAGCAGATCGAATGACGTCGCCTGCTTCGTCAAGGCACCCCCCGTAACTCGACCACCAGCCCCTCAGCCACTGGCGTTTGACAAGCCTGTCGCAACTCTCCGTTCACATGGATGGCGCACTCCTGACAAGCTCCCATGAGACAGAAGGCACCCCGGGGGGCCGACCGACGGGGGCTGACGCGCAGCTGCAACCGATCGGCGCAGGCCAAGGCGCTCGCCAGCATCATGCCCTCGGGCAAGCTGATTCGCACCCCGTCGACCAGCACGGAGACTTCACGCTTTGGCACAAACAGGCGGGACGCGGTCATCGGACGGCAGGAGAGGGCCGGCTGCGACGCGCGTCGGTCACGAGGCGACGCTCGGCGTAACGACCTATCGCGGCGAACGACCAGGAGATGACGAAATAAAGGATCAGAATCGTTCCGAAACAGATGAGCGCCGAGAACCCGCGCTGGTTCAGCATCCGCGCCGCAAAGGTGAGTTCGAGAAACCCGATCTGCGAGACCAGCGACGTCTCCTTGATCATGCTGACCGTGTGAATGGTCGAGGGAGGGAGAATCACCCGCCACGCCTGGGGTAGCACGATACGAAACAAGGCTTGTAATGGTGGGATGTTGAGCGCTGCTGCGGCCTCCCATTGCCGGCGATGGACTGACTCATAGCCCGCGCGGATATTTTCGGCGGCAAGCGCCGACATCCTGAGCGCAACGGCGGTGACTGCGATCACCATGAGGCCCTGGTTCGCACCAGACAGCTGAAAACCGAAAAAAACGCACATCAAGAGCACGAGGAACGGGATCCGGCGAATCGTCTCGGTCCACCCGATGAAGATCGCGCGCAGCGCGCCGAGTGGGACGATCTCAGCCAGTCGAAGCGTCGCAATCAGGAACCCCACCGCGTAGCCGATCAGACACCCCACCAAGGAGACCAGCAAGGTATTGAGGGCCGCCTGCGCGAGGAACATCATGTTCCAGTAGGTGAAAAAGCGAGGGGCCTCCGCAAGCAGTTGATCCATCGCGGACATCAAAACACCCGAGCCTTGACACGAAACAGCAGACGCCCGAGCGTGTAAAGGATGAACGAGGCAATGATCGTCAACCCAATGTAAAGCAGCGCCGTCATCGAGAAGATCTCGATCGAGCGGAAGCTGATCGCGTTGGCGTTCAGCGCGCGGGCGGTGAGCTCTTCAACACCAAAAATAGCCGCCACAGAGGTGCCCAGCGTCATGATGATGTAATGGTTCGAGAGCGACGGGTAGAGCGCCTTCACGATATGCGGCGCAATCACATGGCGAATCGTCTGCAGCCGGCTGAAGCCCAGCGTCTCCGCAGCATCAATCTCAGCCTGCGGGAGAGACTGAAAACCAGCTCGCTGGATTTCGGTCAGGTAGGCGCCCGCATTGAGCGTCATCCCGATCAGTACCGCCTGCACCGGCGTGAGCAGAACCCCGAACTCCGGCAAGGCAAAAAAAAGGAAGAAAATCTGCACCAGTTGCGGCGTGTTGGCGAAGAAACTGACGTAACAGCGCACCAACACCCGAGCGGGTCGCGGGCCATAGGCGAGCGTTGAGGCGCCAGCGAGTCCGATCAACAGGCCCAGCGCAAAGGCGACCAGGGCGATCAGGAGCGCGATGCCAGCACCGATCAGGAAGTCGGGCAGATAGCCGACCACCTGACCATATTGGAGCTGCATCGCGCGGGCCTCGAGAGACGACCTGTGCTCAGAACATCGGGTTCATCGGAACCTGAGTCTTCATGGGCACGCCAAACCACTTCTCCCAGGTCTTGCCGACGAAACCGGTTCGATGAAGCTCGAACAAAATGACGTTCAGCACATCCTTGAGCGAGGTGTTGCCCTTTTGCACGCCGATTCCAACCCAGGTGCTGGACAAGACTTCGTCCAGGACCTTCCAGTTGACGCCGGCGACATTTTTCATCGGCACGACGACTGACTCCAGAACGTCGACCATCGCATCGGCACGGCCCTGCTGCATCGCGCGGAAGGTATCAGGATAGTTGTCAAGCAGCGTGACCTGCGCCTTGGGTGCGTTGGCCTGGATCCATGGCACACCCACCGTGCCCCTGACCTGGACCAGCCGGACCTTGGGATCATTTAAATCGGCAGGCTTGGCAATTGGAACCGCAGTCCCAGATTCCTTGGTCAAGACGATCACGCTCTGGGTATGCAAGGGCACGGTGTAATCGATGACCAGCGCGCGCTCGACGGTGCGGGTAATCGCGCCCAGAACGATATCGATCCGGTCGGATTGCAGGAAGGGAATGCGGTCAGGGCTTCCAACCTGAACGATCTCGAGATCGACCTTCATCTGGCGCGCGATCTCTCGAGCGATATCGGCGTCAAAACCATCGATTTGGTTCTTCTCATTGAACACGCCAAAGGGCGGCAGCGTCGGATTGATCCCGACTCGGAGTTTCTTGGTCGACAACACTTCGGCGAGCGGTTTGGCCAGTGTCGCCTGTGAAAACGCAAGCCCGGCGGCGGCGGCGGCTCCGATGATCAGCTGGCGGCGTGTGGAAGGGATGCTACGGTCGGACGCCATCGTTTTCTCCTCGTTGAGTGGGACTACGACGTGATATGATAAGTGAGTGGCTGCCCATTCGTCACTTTCCGAGGAGCTGGACCGCTCTTCACTGCGACGTTCTTGATCAGGAGCTCCAGTGCCGTTTCTCGAAATGCAAGGTCTGAGCGCCCGCTACGGTGCGCATGAAGTGCTCTCGGACATCGACCTCTCAATCGAGCGCGGCGAGGTTGTTGCACTGATTGGCCCCTCGGGCTCTGGGAAAAGCACGTTGCTGCGAACGATGATTGGCCTCACTCGCCCGATCCGCGGCCGGCTCATGCTTGAGGGGACACCGATCGGCTACGAAGACCGCAAGTCCCTTCGCGAGGCGAGGGACCGGTTCGCGATCGTGTTCCAGCAATACAACCTATTCCAGAACATGACGGCACTGCGCAACGTTGCCATCGCACCCGAGATCGTGAAGCATCGCTTGCGGGTCGATGTCGAGCGCGAGGCGGCCGAGTTACTCGCTCGCGTCGGCTTGGGGGAAAAACTCGACGCCTACCCGGATGAACTGTCCGGAGGGCAGCAGCAGCGCGTCGCCATCGCCCGTGCCCTGGCGCAGCATCCGTCAATCCTGCTCCTGGACGAAGTCACTGCGGCGTTGGACCCCGAGCTCGTGACTGAGGTGCTCGACACGATCCGCAAGCTTGCCGCAGACGGTATGACGATGATCGTCGTGAGCCACGAAATGGGCTTTGTCCGTGAAGTCGCGAGCCGGGTGGTGTTCATGGACAAGGGGCGTGTCGTCGAAGTCGGCCCGCCCGCTCAAATTTTCGATCACCCGCAGACCGATCGACTACGGGATTTCTGCGCCCGGATCCTCCGACACTAAACGGTCGGCATGACCCAAATCGACCCCGTACACCACCGTACCGTTGCCGGCCAAGACCTGCTGGTCGGTGCGGTCGACTGCCACGTTCATGCGTGCCCGCACATCAATGGTCGGAGGGTTGATGCCCTCGAGGCCGTTCGCGATGCCGCTGCGGCCGGCATGCGCGGGCTGGGTCTGATGGACAATTTCGCAAACAGCTCTGGCATCGCCGCCCTGGTCCATCGCGAGCTCGGCCACCTCGGCGTCGAGGTGTGGGGCGGGCTGATCATGGAACCGGCCGCAGGCGGCGTCTGCGTGGATCGAGTTCGCACCTCCCTTGAATACGGCTACGGAGCCGGCCAAGGAGCAAGATTCATCTCATTTCCGACCCATCACACCCGTCACACGGCCCGACTCGAGGGACGCTCTCCAGCCTACGTGGACGTATGCTTTCACATGGCGGAAACGGGTCCACTGTCCGATACCGTCGCAGAGATTCTCGACATCGTGGCAGCCGCCGACGTCGTGCTCAATCTGGGCCATTTGAGCGACCCGGAGACCTTGCGCCTCGCACAAGCGGCTCGCCAGCGTGGCGTGCAGCGGATCCTCGCACCCGCTGCGCACTTGTCAATCGACACGGTGGTTGAGCTGACCCGCTGTGGTGTCTGGGTCGAGTTTTCGTTCTTTTCGGTGAGTCATGCCACCGCGGTCGCCCTGACTCATGTCGACGGCGAACGTCACCGGATTGCTCCCAGCCCCCTTGACAAAGTGGTCGCTGCAATCGACGCCGTCCCTGCCCAGCAAGTCATCCTATCGAGTGACGCGGGTTCCGCCTTGCTGCCGCCTCCCGTCGAGAGTCTGCGCTGTTTCCTGTTACTCCTCGAGGCGGCAGGGCTAGCCCGGGACTCGCTGAGGACGATGGTCGGTACCAATCCTCGTTATCTCTTTGGTCTCGCTGACGCGCCCCCGACGAGGCTTTCACCCGCCTGAGTCAGTGGGACGTATCATGAGTCGACTCACGTGCGTCGACCACCCTGGCCGAGCTGGGGTTCACAGACTTATCGCTCTCAGTCGGAGCCATCATGACCCTACCCTTTCGTTCAAAACTGCCGACAACCGGTACGACGATCTTCACCGTGATGAGCGCGCTCGCCAATCAGCATCAGGCGATCAACCTGTCACAAGGCTTCCCGGATTACCCGGCACACCCCGACTTGTTGGCCGCGCTCGCCGATGCCTCGCAGGCCGGGCACAACCAATATTCAGTGATGACCGGTGTGCCCGCACTGCGCGAGGCGATCGCGAACAAACTCGCATTGCAGCGTGGCCTCCAAGTCAATCCCGATACTGAGATCACCATCACAGCCGGCGCAACGCAGGCAATCTTTACGACTGTGGCAGCGGTGCTGCATGCGGGAGATGAGGCTTTGATCTTTGACCCTTCCTACGACTGCTACGCGCCAGCGGTACTCGCCCAAGGCGCGACGCCCGTTCGAATCGCCCTACTCGCGCCGGATTTTTCGATCGACTGGGAGCAGGTTGAGCGAACGATCACGACCAGGACACGGTTGATCATGATCAACAATCCCAACAATCCCGCGACGTCGCTCTTGTCGGCCAGCGACCTCGACGCGCTGTCGGCGATCGCCGATCGACACAACCTGTTGGTCCTTTCTGATGAGGCTTACGAACACGTGGTCTTCGATGAGGCCGAGCACCTAAGCGTGCTGAGCCATCCGGGGCTGCGCGAGCGGAGCTTCGCGATCTACTCGTTCGGTAAGACCTTTCATGTGACGGGCTGGAAGATCGGCTATTGCGTGGCCCGAGCGGAACTGACAACGGAGCTTCGAAAGCTGCATCAATTCCTCGTCTTCTCGGTCAATTCGGCAGGCCAGCATGCAGTGGCGGCCCATCTACGAGAGCCCAACCACTGGCAGTCTCTGGCCCCATTTTTCCAGAAGCGGCGAGACCAGCTCGCTCAGGGCCTGGAACAGGCGGGCTTTTCTTTACTGCGATCCCGTGGCACCTATTTTCAGCTGGCCGATTACTCGACGATCCGATGCGACCTCGATGACCAGGCCTTTGCGCGCTGGCTCACGGTCGAGCATGGCGTCGCCTGCATCCCGGTTTCCGCCTTTTATGCGGAGCCGCCGAAGCACCAGCGGTTGGTGCGGTTTTGCTTCGCCAAAGAGCCAGCCACGATTTCCGCCGCCACTGAGCGACTGAGTCGGCTTCATTAGGCAGCATCCGGCCAGCCAGTGGGGTTGATTGGGATCGATCTTCTTCGATCTCTCTATCATCCGAATCGTTTTGCTGGCAAGACCGGACCGTGCTGCGCACAAGCCCTCATCGAGGACGCCACCGTATGTTCTTATCGATCGGCCCAGGCATCCGCCGTCTCGTGCAATCATCCAGCATCTATTTCTCGCTGCTATGGACAGGCGCGGCCGCAGCCCAAACACCCATGGCCGCCGATCCCGCAATGGCCTCTGCTGCGGTCCCCGAGACGATTCACCAACCGCTCTTTGAGGGCTTCAAATCGATCCAGGAGATCCCCGTTGGCAATTGGCGCGCAGCCAATGACACCGTTGGGCAGATCGGCGGGTGGCGCGCCTACGCGCGCGAGGCCCAGCGATCGAGTGCAAGCCCCACCCCCAATGCCGCGCCAGCCGATCGGCCCGACGCACCGAAGCATTCAGCGGGTCATTGAGGATACCGTGGTGAAGCAGGTCCGATCATCCGTGACGGTCAAATCAACCTGCCGATCCTTTGCCACTGCCACGATCGTCTTGCTCGCACTGGCGGGATGCGCAGCTCCGGATGCAGACCGTGCCTGGCAGCCGGTGAGGGAAAGTCTGGCTCCCCACCTCGCTCACGACGTCCGCTGGGCTCGAACCGATGAGCAGAGACAGGAGCTCGAGCGGCTCACGGCAATGCTGCTCAAGCAGCCACTTTCGATGGAAGACGCCGTACAGGTGGCGCTCTTCAATCAGCGAGGATTGCAAGCCGCCTTCGAGCAACTCGGCATCGCGCAGGCGGACTTGATTCAGGCGGGACGCCTACCCAACCCCGCGCTGGGTCTTGCACGCAGTGTTCATGGCGGTGAGATCGAGCTTGGCGCCCGCATCGTCAAAGGCCTTGATC
>CAZAVT010000056.1:12348-13383 GCA_964488395.1 uncultured Burkholderiaceae bacterium
AACAGGTTTGCATTTCAGCCTGGCGCGCTTGATCGCCCGCCCCCTACTCATAGATATCGAGGCTCGCAAGCTCGATCAGGCCCGCCAGAGGGCCGCCATGAGCGTGCTCAGCCTAGTCGGCGAGACCCGCCGCGCGTGGGTGCTCGCGGTGAGCGCGGAAGAGTCTGTGCGCTACACCCGACAAGTCATGGATGCCGCCGAGGCGAGCGCTGAGCTTGCTCGCCGGATGGCGAGAGCGGGCAATTTCAATGCCCTTCGGCAGGCTCGAGAGCAGTCCTTCTATGCTGAGGCCGCCCTGCAGCATGCACGCGCTGAGCAGCAACGCCGAGTGAGCCGCGAACGGCTAACGAGAATCATGGGCCTCTGGGGCAGCCAAACTGGCTTTCAATTACCGCAGCGTCTCCCAGATCTGCCCGCCACAGTCCAGGACCTCCCTCGGATCGAGGCCCTCGCCGTCGCGCAACGACTGGACTTGCAGGCCGCACGAAAGGAAGTCATGCAACTTGCGCGCCAGGTTGAATTGACTCAGGTCCGCCGCTGGGTCAACACGCTGGACCTGGGCATAGCCATGGAGACCGCTGACCAGGCGCCCGTCCGACGTACGCTGGAGCTCGGCTTCGAGATCCCGATCTTCGATACCGGTGATGGACGACTTGCCCGATCTCAGCATGTCTACATGCAAGCGGTTCATCGTTCGGCGGAGGCTGCCATTAATGCCCGCTCGGAGGTGCGCGAGGTCTACACCGCGTACCGTTCTTCATGGGAAATCGCTCGGCATCAGCGTGAGGAGATCGTCCCGCTCGCCCGCCGCATCTCCGAAGAGAACCTGTTGCGATACAACGGCATGCTGATCGGCGTATTCGAACTGCTCGCCGATGCTCGCGCCCAAATCATGAGCGTCCATGCCTCCATCGATTCGCTGCGAGATTTTTGGCTCGCCAAGGCCGATCTCGACCTCGTTCAGATTGGTCCCACACGTGGCACCGGTCTACCCGCCGCGCCCTACTGCACCGTGTAGCTCAGGCCCAGCGGCGC
>CAZAVT010000056.1:13393-13628 GCA_964488395.1 uncultured Burkholderiaceae bacterium
CCTCGTATGGTTTCCAGACGCCATTTTATGGGAGGGGCAACCGCCATCACGGCGGCGGCCAGCGCTGTCGCAGTCAGCCGAGTCGCCATGGCGGCGCTTCCCGAGCCGGTGATCCAGTCCCGTCCCGACACGATGCCGCCGTTGATTCCAGAGACGGGACGCCCCTACCGACCCGTCGTCACTTTGAATGGCTGGACCCTGCCCTGGCGGATGAACCAGGGCGTGAAGGAGTTCC
>CAZAVT010000057.1:0-13442 GCA_964488395.1 uncultured Burkholderiaceae bacterium
TTGACACGCTGATCCGCAGCCGGTTTGCCCAGTGGTTCGATGGTTCCGGCAGCAGCCGGTTCGTGCGTGACCGGGATACGGGTACGGTGATCGGCTACCCCGAGGAATACGGCAGCGTCGCGGCCATGAACGATCACCACTTTCATTACGGTTACTGGATCATGGCCGCTGCCCTGATCGCCCGCCGCGATCCAGCTTGGGCCGCCGCGACCGCGAATGGCCCGATGATTCAGGTCTTGATCGCCGACATAGCAACCTCCGAGCGCAACCGCAGGGACTTTCCTTTCCTGCGCAATTTCGACCCCTATGCCGGACACTCCTGGGCGGGTGGCGACGCGACCTATTTCGGGCACGGCAACAATCAGGAGTCGTCATCGGAGGCTGTCAACGCCTGGGCTTCACTGATCCTCTGGGGCGAAGAGACCGGTAACCGGGCGCTGAGGGATCTGGGCATCTATCTGTATGTGCACGAGGCCAGCGCGATCATGTACTACTGGCTCGATGTAGGTCAGAAGGTGCTCGCGCCTGAGTTTGGCAAGCCCCTCGCGAGTATGGTTTTTGGCGGCAAATATGCCTACAGCACCTGGTGGACCGAGGAGCCTCGACAGATTCAGGGCATCAACCTGTTGCCGATCACGCCGGCCTCGACCTACCTCAGCATCTCCGCCGACTATGCCCGCCGATTCACCCAAGGGCTGCAGAAAGCGCGCCGGGAGTACGATGCCAGGGGGCAGTCCGACGGCACACCCGATGACATCTGGCAGGACATCCTGGCCGGATTCATTGCCCTGAACGATCCACAGGCTGGCCTCAAAGCCTGGAATCCCCGGGGGTCGGTCGAACTCGGCGATACCCGCACGCGCAGTTTCCATTGGATCAGTACGCTCGCCGCGCTCGGCGCGCCTGACCGGACGATGTCGGCGGATGCACCGCTTTACACCGTGTTCCGCCGCGAAGATGGTCGACGGACCTATGTGGCCTACCTGCCGCGCCTCGCCCAGCCGCGAGCGGTGCGCTTCAGCGATGGCACCGTGGTCGCCGCAGAGCCCGGCCGGCTTGTCCAGGTGACGCGGCCGTGAGCGAGCGAGAGGCCTTGACGGTTGGGTCGCCGGGCGCCCGGGACACGCACTTGATCGACCGGACTCCCGCCCAGGTCTCGGATGACCGGCTCATTGCCGGGCTGGACCTGGGGGGCACCAAGCTGGCAGCGGCGATGGCTCATCGGGGCGGACTGATCGCCCGCAACCGTGCCGCCGTACCCCAGGACGCCCGGCCACGGGATCTGGTGAGGCTGATGCATGAGCTGCTCGAGGAGTGCTGCCGGCAGGCTGGCGTTGCCCTGGACGAGCTCAGTTCGGTCGGCGTTTCTTCTTGCGGTCCGTTCGGCCAGGACGCCGCAGGCGCCCTCACGGTGTTGGCGCCCAACCTGCCTCGGGCCCGCACCGCGACACTGGCCGATTGCGACGCTTCCGCGCCTCAGTGCGACGGGCGGGCTGCAACGCGTTCAGCGCCGGAATCGGCCTCGGTGATTGCGCTAGGCAGGGACTTGACCGAAAAACTGCCCAACGTGAGGATCCTCAACGATGCGGCAGCGGCCCTCCTTGCTGAACGTCGGTTCGGTGTGCTGGTGGGCTCGGATCATTGCGCTTACCTGACCTGGAGCACCGGCATCGGTTTTGGCCTGATGTGCGACGGCAGGCTGCTGCGCGGTAAACAGGGCAACGCCGGTCACGCAGGCCATGCGGTTCCGCGTTCTCCCCTCGATGGCGACCCGGCCTGTGGTTGCGGCAACCTCGGCGATGTTGAATCGGTGGCCGGTGGCGCGGCTCTGGCCCGTGCCTGGGGCGATTCGCCTGCCTCGCTCTTCGCGGCATCACGCGCAGGGGATTTGCGAGCCCGCAAGCTGATCGAGCGCGCACTCGATGCGGTTTCCGCTTCGATCTATAACCTGATCGTGACGCTGGACCTTGAGCGGGTGGCCATTGGCGGTGGGCTGTTCTGCGCACAGCAAGACCTCCTGCTTACGCGCTTGCGAGAAAGGGTTTTCCGCGATCCTTGCCGACCCGGGCTCGCCTCGATGCTCCATGCCGTCGCGCTCGAACCGGTCGCCGATCCTGCCCGCACCGCAGAGCTCGGTGCACTCTGCATCGTGATGCCGGCGGATTGGCCAAACGCCGCATTTTGTCACTGAGGTCCGCTGATGACGCACATCACGATTTCCGATGTCGCTCGCAAGGCTGGCGTTTCCGAGAGCACCGTCTCGCGGGTCCTCAATGGCTCTGCACGAGTTGCCGAACAGAAGCGGCGGGCGGTCGAGCAGGCGATTGAGGCCTTGGGGTTTCAGCCTAACGCGTTTGCCCGGGGCCTCGCCACAGGCCGCTCCCAAGCGGTCGGTGTGGTCACTCAGGCGATCGACAGTCCGTTTTACGGCGAGGGGATGCGTGGAATCGAGCGGACGCTGCAGGCTAACGGGTACACGCCCATCTTCATGAGTGGCCACTGGAATTCGGATGACGAAGAGCGCTGTATCCGCGAACTGATCCAGCGCCGGGTCGATGGACTGATTCTGTTTGCAGGTCGGTTGGGTGCCGCCCGGATAGCCGAGTTTGCTCGCCAGCTTCCGATCGTCGTGACAGGGCGCGAGGTCGATGCGCCCGGTGTGTTCAGCCTCGCGGTCGATGATACTCAGGGGTCGCTGATCGCGACCCGCCACCTCATCGAACTCGGTCACCAGCGCATCGCATTCATTGGTGGGCCTCGCGATCATCCAGATGCACTCGCGCGATTCAACGGTTTTCGGGCCGCGATGAATGCAGCGGGCCTGGACTGTCCCCCACGCTTGCTGATGCACGGCAATTTCACCGAGGAAGGCGGGCGCCAGGCGGGTGAGCGTCTGATGGCGATCGGCGAGCCTTTCACCGCTGTGGTTTGTGCCAACGACCAGACAGCCTTCGGCCTGCAACTTGCACTGTACCGCCACGGGCTCAAGGTACCGGAGCATGTGTCCGTGGTGGGCTTCGACGACGTGGCCGCGGCAGCCTATTTCATTCCACCGCTCACCACCGTTCGGCAACCGGTTGACCAGATGGGAGATGTTGCCGCGCAGGCACTCCTGCTGATGATCGAGGGAGGCAGCCCACCGTTTGCTGCGCCCGCCCTGGGTCTGATCGAGCGCGAGTCGACGCGTATCTTGCCAGCGGCGTCGGCCAGGGCCGTTGCCCGGCGCGCTGGACGCGCCGCCTGAGCGGGGATTCGCCGATGACAAATCGCTCGGAAATTCGATGCCTGCCACCAAGTTGCAAGCGCTTTCAGAATCTCTCGGCATCTCCCAGCGGGGGTGTGCCGGCCGGACAGAACGCGGCAAGCATGCTCAATCGGCTCCGAAAGGCGCAGTCGGCGAGGGGCGCGCGTCGGCGCCTGGTTTCTGCGTTCGTGCGATCCTGCGCCGGGGGCGCGCTGGCCGGTTTTGCCGGCCTGAGCCTGACGCCGCAGGCGAGAGGTGCGACCCGCCCTTCGACGCTGACCGTTGCCGCGTACCCGGCGCTCGACCTGATCCTGCGCGAAACCTTGCCCGTCTGGCGATCCCGATTTCCGGAGGTCGATCTGCGCATCGTCTCCCGGTCATTTGGCGATCATCACGCCGCGGTCACAGCTGCTTTTGCCACACGCAAGGGCCTGCCTGATCTGATGGCCATCGAGTTCGGATACCTGGCCCGCTTTGCCGACAGCGGTGCACTGGCCGATCTGGCGGGCCTGGTGGACCCTGAGCACGATCCGGATCGGCAGATCGTGCGCTATGCGGCGGCACAGTCGCGCTTTGGTGGAAGGCTATTGGCGATCCCTACTGATATCGGACCCGGCGTGACTTTTTATCGCAGCGATCTGCTGGCTGCCGCCGGGCTTCGCGAACAAGACCTTATCGCGTCCTGGGAGTCCTTCGTCGAAGCGGGGCTTGTGATCCGCAGATCGAGCGGCGCGAGATTGGTCGGCCATGCGCGCGATCTCAAGGACGCTATTCTTCGATCCGGCCTTGCGTCGGGCGACGGCATCTATTTCGATGCGAAGGGTCGGTCGTGCCTGCGGTCCGAGCGCTTCGAGAGGGCGTTCCGGCTGGCGCTTGCCGTGCGTAGGGGCGACCTCGACGCCCGGGTTCCAGCTTGGAGCAACGACTGGTCGGAAGGCCTCAGGCGCGCCCGCATTGCCACCCAGCTGACTGGAGCCTGGTTCGGAGGCCATCTCGCTGCCTGGCTTGCACCCGCGACAGCCGGTCGCTGGCGAAGCGCGACGCTGCCAGGTACCGCGCTGACTTCCTGGGGCGGGAGTTTTTTTGCGATCTCTGCGGCCTCGCCGCACCGTGAGTACGCGTGGGAGCTGCTCAAGATGCTGGCTTTCGATCCAGCGCGGCAGATTGAGGCTTTCCGGCGGCATGACGCGTTTCCGGCACTGCTCGCTGCGCACCGTGATGCCTTTTTCGAGGAGCCATTGCCATTTTTCGGTGGTCAGCCTGCGCGTGTGCTGTGGCGTGACATCGCCACTCGGGTCACACCGATATCGGTGCATCGACTCGACCCACTTGCCGAGGAGATTGTGAACGTCGAACTCGATCGCGTGCTCCTGCGCAACAAGCCCGTTGACCTTGCGCTCGAGGATGCTCACCAGATGCTTGAGAGACGGCTCGAGCGGGCGGCGCGATGAAGCAGTCAGCCCAGCTCCTCGACCGCGGGCTGCCCGCGCATCGCCGTTTTGCCCTGCGGGCCGGTCAAGCGCCCTGGGTTTTTCTGCTGCCGTTCCTGCTCCTGTTCGTGGTCTTTGGCCTGTTTCCGATCGTTTTTTCGCTTTACATGTCGGTTCACGAGTGGGACCCAGTGCGAGGCCTCGACAGCGCGCGCTTTGTCGGGCTGGATAATTTCAGTTTCGTGCTGGGTGACCAATGGTTCAAGCGGTCGCTGCTGACCACCTTTTTGCTGGCGCTGCTCTCGGGGGTGCCGCAGCACCTGGTCGCTATCCCGCTGGCCTGTTTCATCGATGCCCGAGCGCGAAGCGTGCGCGACGGGCTGGCAGCAATTTTCTTCCTGCCTTACATCACCTCTACGGTCGCGATCGCCATCATGTTTACAGCCCTTCTCTCTCGGGACTTCGGGATGGTGAACGTGATGATCGGCAGCCTCTCGAAGTTGCCGCTCCTCGGCCCGCTGATACCAGTCGAGCCGATCGACTGGATCAACGACCCCGACCGGTTGGTGCCCGCGGTCTCGATGGTCGTGTTCTGGCGCTACGTCGGCTTCAACACTCTGCTTTATCTCGCGGCGCTTCAGTCAATACCTCGCGAGCTCCACGAGGCAGCGGTGCTCGACGGGACGACGCCTTGGCAGCGATTCCGCTACCTGACCCTGCCGATGCTTCGTCCCGTGATGTTCTTTGCGGTCACCCTTTCGGTGATCGGCGGCATGCAGCTCTTTGAGGAGCCTTTCATCCTTTCAGGCGGCAACGGCGGTGCCGATCAGGCGGTCCTCACCACGGCGATGTATTTGTACCGGTCTGCCTTTGAGTTCTCTGATTTTGGTGCGGCCAGTGCGATGTCTTGGCTGCTGTTTGTACTCATGATGGCTCTGACAGCGCTGCTGCACCGGTTCCTTGGGGAGCGCCGGCGATGACCGGAGCGCGACGCATCGTGACGATGGGCGCTCCGGCTCTGGCCTCAACGAGCCGCGGCGGCGCCTGGCTACTCGTAGCTGTCGGCGCGTTGATCATGCTCGGACCGTTTTACCTGATGTTTGTTTACGCGACCCATTCAAGAGCCGAGATCTTCCAGTTGCCCCCGCCGCTCTGGTTTGGCGATCACCTTTTTGACAACCTCCAGCTGCTCGCGACGCGCATCCCATTCTGGACCAATCTGGGATGGAGTCTCTATGTCGCGGGGATCAGTACCGCACTGACGCTGCTCTTCTGCTCGATGGGCGGCTATGCGTTCGCGATGTTCGAGTTTCCAGGCAAACGTCTGCTCTTCAATCTGGTGCTTGGCGTGATGCTGGTGCCGCCCTTTCTTGGCATGATCTCGACCTTTCTGATCGTGGATGCGCTGGGCTGGCTTGATGAGCCCCGGGCGCTCTACCTGCCTGGTGCTGCCAGCGCATTCGGCATCTTTCTGATGCGCCAGTTTATTGTCTCAAGCATCCCGCCGGTGCTGATCGACGCGGCACGGCTAGATGGCTGTGGCGAGTGGCGTATTTTTCGCTCCGTCGTGCTACCGCTGCTGGGGCCTGCGTTAGGCACGCTAGGCCTGGTGAGTTTCGTGGCGTCTTGGAACAACTTCATGGGGCCGCTGGTCGTGATGCGCTCGATCGAGCGATACACCTTGCCGCTTGCGCTGCGGGCCACTCAAAGCCCCGTGGATACCGAATGGGGGGCTTTGATGGCCGGCTCGGCGATCGCAGTCCTGCCCTTGCTAGTGCTGTTTGCCTTCTTTTCACGTCGATTGGTCGCTGGCCTCACCGCCGGTGCGGTTCGCGGCTGACCAAAAGCCTTTTCGCCAAGTAACTGGAGCACCCTGTGGATCGGGATAAGACATTGATGCCGGACGTCTCGCAGCTGCCGGAGGGGTTCGTCTTTGGCGTTGCGACAAGCTCATTTCAGATCGAAGGGGCCTCCGAACCTCACCAGCGTGGCCGCTCGATCTGGGATAGCTTCTGCGAGCAGCCCGGGACCATTGCCGACGCGAGCGATGGATTGATCGCCTGTGATCATGTTGGCCGGCTGGAGAGCGATCTCGATCTGATCGCCTCGCTGGGCGTGGATGCCTATCGATTCTCGATCGCGTGGCCGAGGGTCCAGCCGACTGGGCAGGGGCCGGTCCACGAGCCGGGGCTGGGTTTTTACGATCGGCTGGTCGATGGCCTGCTCGAGCGCGGCGTCAAGCCCTACGCAACGCTCTATCACTGGGATCTGCCCCAGGCGCTGCAAACAGGTCAGGGCGGCTGGTTCGGGCGTGACACGGCCTATCGCTTCGCAGAGTATGCGGCCTGCATTGGTCGTCGCTTGGGCGATCGGGTGCTCTCCTTCTCGACCATCAACGAGCCCTGGGTGGTCGCGATCCTGGGGCATGAGCAAGGGGTGTTTGCGCCAGGGTTGCGCTCGCGCGCGGTTGCGATGCAGGTCTCCCACCATCTGCTGCTCGCCCATGGGCTAGCCGTTCAGGCGCTGCGCGCGCAAACCAAGGCGGCCGCCGGGATCGTGTTCAACATGTCGCCGATCCAGCCGCTCACAGACAGCGAGGCTGATCGCAACAAGGCAAGGATCGACGACGGTCTGATCAATCGCTGGTACATGGACGCTGTTCTCGAGGGTCGCTACCCGGCCGATGTCCTGGAACATCTGGGGCGCGACGCGCCGCGACAAGAGTCCGGGGATGCTGGACTCATCAGACAGGCGATCGATTTCATCGGCGTCAACTACTACACGCGCAGCTTTGCGAGCGCCGCAGAGCCGTGGTCGGCCGAGAAGGCGGGCGCTGCGGTCACGGCCATGGGCTGGGAGATCTACCCCGCAGGACTCGCTGAGCATTTGTCCCGAATGGCGCGCGACTGGCGATGCCCACCCATCTTCGTGACCGAAAACGGCGCGGCATTCGACGACGTCATGCTCGATGGCGAGGTCGACGACAGCAGCCGCGTCGACTACCTGGCCTCGCACATTGGTGCCGTGGCCGAGGCCTCACGTCAGGGCGTCCCGGTCGCTGGCTACTTTGTCTGGAGCCTGCTCGACAATTTCGAATGGGCCTCGGGCTACGAAAAGCGCTTCGGCATCGTCCATGTTGACTATTCGACCCAGAAGCGTACCCCCAAGCGCAGTGCCCGCTGGTACGCTGATCTGCTTCGGGCAAGGGCAAGGCGCCGTTCGAGTTCGGCTGGTCGGGTCAAGGCGTGAGCGGGAGCAATCAAGGTGGCTGAAGTTGTTCTTAAGGGCCTGGCCAAATCCTTCGGGTCAACTGACATTCTGAAGTCAATCGACCTGAGGATCGCCGACGGTGAGTTTGCCGTCTTCGTCGGACCCTCTGGCTGCGGCAAGTCCACGACCCTGAGATTGATCGCGGGCCTGGAGTCGCCGACCGCCGGGGAGGTCTGGATCGGCGGAGAACGCGCCGACCAACTGGCCCCTGCGGCGCGACAGGTCGCCATGGTGTTTCAGAGCTATGCACTTTATCCGCACATGACCGTAGCTCAGAACATGGGCTTTTCCCTCAAAGTCGCCGGCCAAGACCGGCGCCGGGTTGATGCGGCCGTCAGCCATGCGGCGCAGGCGCTCAGGATTGAACACCTCCTGGCGCGATTGCCGGCTGAGCTGTCTGGAGGGGAGCGGCAGAGGGTGGCGATTGGTCGCGCGATTGTGCGCCAGCCTCGTGTGTTCCTCTTCGACGAGCCGCTCTCGAACCTTGATGCTGCTCTGCGCGTGGAGATGCGGCTCGAACTGCAGCGCCTGCACGAAGCGCTGGGCACGACGATGATCTACGTGACTCACGACCAGACAGAAGCGATGACCCTGGGGCAACGGGTCGCGCTTTTCAATCGAGGCAGTGTCGTGCAGACCGGAGCCCCCCTTGAGTTGTTCTCCAAGCCGGTCAGTCAGTTCGCAGCGCGTTTCCTCGGTTCGCCACCGATGAACCTGCTGCCGGTTCGCTGGCAGTCGGATTCGAAGACCTGGCGGTGCGCTGCGGTCGACCTGTCGCCAGAGGCAGTGGGAGGACCGGTCGCCTGCCCGGATCCGGCGAGTGTTGCGATGCTGGGCGTACGTCCCGAGAGCTGGAGGATCGCAAGCGCCGGCGAGCCGTCCCTGCCGATCACGGTACAGCGGGTCGAGCATCTCGGTGACAGCGTACTGGTTCATGGTCGATTGGACGGAGGGAGCGATTCCCTTTGCGTGCGCTGTGCTGCCGATCAACCGATCCCGGCGATGGGCGAGACCCTGTCGCTCAGGGTCGCGGCTGGCGCAACCCACTGGTTTGACGCCGCGGAACGGCGTCTTTGAATTGCGCAGGTTTTTTGGCGGAGTGTCGTGAAACCGCTTTCATAAAGTTGCTGAGCTTGAGGAATAACCGGGTGCCGACCGCGCGGTCGGCCCCAATCCCTGGAGACCGAGACGATGAGTATTGAAACCAACAAGGCCATGGGCATGTCCAGCCCAGCGATGACATCAGCTGAGGGTTTGTCGCAGGATGGCTCTGCCCGAGCAAACGGCTCGCAGCCTGCCGGTTCGTTGGTCCCTGGGACGGGTCGGGGTGCTGCTGCCGTCCGGCGACTGACTTTGCGGGGTGAGTCCGACTCAGCGGCAACGAGCCAGCCTGCCGAAGCTCGTGCGACGGGTTTAACCGATGAGCAAGCCCAGGAGCCCAGGGCGGGCTCAACGGGCAGCTCGGCGGTAGACGCCTTAGCGGCCTCGCACGCCCAAGGAACGGCTCCTGATGCGGGAGGCTCGGCTGCGGAGTCCGGCGCGCCCTATGCGGCTGAGTGGGCGGTCAACAGCGGTAAGGACGTCCATGCAGGGTACTTCTACGCACAGTCCGTCGCCAGTCGTACGGACGGGGTTAATGCAGCGGCATCAGGCGTAACAGGCAGCAGCGGCTCTGGCGGCTCTTTCGGGCTGGGCAGCCTCTTCGCGGCGGTGGCCGGCTTGGGGCTTGCAACGGGAGGCGGGGGTGGTAAATCGTCTGCCGGCATGGCCCCCCGCGCGCCGATCGATCTACCCATGGAACTGATCAACGGCTACATCCAGGGCGCTACTGTCTGGCAGGACAATAATCGCAACGGAGTGCGCGATGCGAATGAGCCTGTTGGTGTGACCAACGAGCGTGGGCAGGTGACCCTCAAGATTGACCCGCAGGGCGGTCCTGTCCGAACTTCGGGCGGATACGACATCTCCGATCCGAATTACAGCAACCCAGCGACTCGAAAGGCAGTCAGCAACCACTACTCGACCCCGCCGGGGGCGTTGGTGATCAGTCCGCTCACCACAGTGATCAACGCTGCCGTCGAAGCTGGCAGTTCGCTTTCCGAAGCGATGGATTTACTGCGCAATGGCCTCGGCCTTTCTGACCGGGTCAATCTCCTCACACTCGACCCGGTCGAATCCTCACTCAGCTCCGACGCATCGGCGCAGGAGGCACTGAAGATCAAAGCCGCGGCAGTTCAAGTGGCGAATTTGGTCGACATCGGTTCGAGCATGCTCGCGGGCGCAGGCAGTGCGCTTGATGGTGAGGCGTTGATGGTCAAGGCGCTCGCTCGAGCGCTTTCGGCCCCAATGGGCAGTACCGAGAATCTGGCATCAGCCGATGTTCTCAAGCAGGTCCTGTCCGACGCCACACGCGACGCTGGCCTGTCGGCGGCGCAACGAGCCAAGATCGACGTCAGCCTCGATCAGGTCGCACTCGTTGCGGCGACAGCCAATTCGCAGGTTGCGGACGCCGTGCGCGAGCCTGACGCGATCGAGGCTCTCAGCCGGATCGCGCGTGCGCAGCTGCTCGCTCAAAACGAAGCCTCACAGGCGGTCGCGGTCGCTGTCAGCAACGGTAGCAGCGCTGGGTTGAGTGCGGATTTTGGCCCGCTCGGCTTTGCCGACAAGGCCAACCAGATCGGGGTGGGCCTGATCACCCAGGATCGTTCAATGGTGGCTGTCGAACTGCTCCCACTCAGAGTAACGCCCCCCGCCGGGTCGTCGATTCAGATGCCGGTCCTGCCGGCCGCCGCAACCATCAATCTGGTAGGCAGTATTCGCGAGAGTGGGTTGCCACCGGGCCAGAGCGGCCAGGTCAGCGTCACCCTGGCCAACAGCGACCGTCCGCTGAACGCGCAGGACTTCGAATTGGGGGCGGGGCTTAGCTTCGTTCGCCTAGACCGGGGTGCGGCCGAGAACCACTATCTGTTGACGATCAGGGCTCAGGAAGGGGCCTTCGGCCCTCAGTCGATCCAATTGAAAGATGGCTGGGATGGTCGTGGGGCGACTGGCGAATCATTGACGCTTGATGTCATGCCCCGCTTCCAGGGGCTCGACTTCAGTGAGGCCGGCGCTACGCTGATCGCGTTCGAGCAGGGTTTCGCCGAAATCGTCACTCTGGCAGACGGTAACGAGGTTGCGCGCTTCGTGAAGCCAACCGGAGCCAAGCCCTATGCCGGCATGACCCTTGCGCTCGATGAGCGGCAGAGCGTTGGCGTCATTCCCATCGCGCCGACCGACAGCAAGCTCGCGCTCTGGGTGCATGCGCCCCAGGCCGGTATGCCGATTCGCTTGAAGCTCGGCAGCACCATGAGCGGTGAAGTCCATCAGTATTTCAACGCCGGGCGGCCATTGATCCAGGACGATCGCAAATTCGTCGAAGCGGAAACCCTCACGACCAGAGCAGGCTGGCAGCGACTCGAGTTTGATTTTTCCGATCCGAAGGTGCGATTTGTTGCAGTAACAGGCACCTCATATCTGGTCGGTCTTGATCCAGCGCTCAGCTATGACCAACTCGTCGTATTTCCGGATTTCAACCAGGCCGCAGTGGGTGACGTGTTCTATTTCGATGGACTCTCCAAGCCCTCGCAGGCCTACCCTAAACCCATTGATCCGCCCATCTATTTTTCCGGTTTTCGCTTTGAGGAGCCCGCCGCTGCCTATCAACTCGGGCTTACCGGTGGTGCGTCGGCCTCGCTGGTCGCTGATCCGGTCGATCCGACCAACCATGTGCTGCGGGTGACCAAGCCAGCGTCGGCCAGTGCGACGGCGGGCGTTTCTGTAGCTGCTGCGAGTACGCAGGCTTCGCCCGAAATTGATTTCGTACCGGGAAAGACCACGTTTACCGCCGATGTGCATTCGCCCCGGGCGGGCACGCGTGTGCGCATGCGCGCCAGCAGTTCGGTCGACCCCACCGTGTCGGTCGAAACCGAGGTCGTGACGGCGTACGAGGGGTGGGAGAACCTGCGATTCGACTTCGCGAATCCCGTGCCAGGAACGTCGGCAATCAACTACCAGGCGCATTACGATCAGCTGGCGGTGTTCTTCGACCACGGCGCGGCCGGCGTCAACGGTCGCGAGTATCTAATCGACGAGATCCGTTTCGTCGACAACCCCGAGCAACTTCCTGGACATCCAGTGCCTGTCGGTTATGAGATCGTGTTCGCCGACGAGTTCAATGTGGCAGGGAGGACCAGCCCTGACTTCACAGTCTGGGCCCCGGACCTGGGGCGCGGACAGAACGGCTGGGGTAACGGTGAGGTCCAGCGCTACACCCAGGAGTTGGACAATCTTTGGGTTGAAGACGGTTCGCTTCACATCGCCGCGAGGGCGAGTGGTAATGACATCACTTCAGCTCGGCTGACGACCCGAGGCTGGGACGTAGACGCCTATGGCTATGTCGAAGTGCGGGCGAAGTTGCCTGCCGAGAAGGGCGCCTGGCCTGCGATCTGGATGCTTGGCTCGCAGGGGCAATGGCCACAGTCGGGCGAGATCGATATCGTCGAGTGGTCGGGAAGATCGTTCGACAATCGGCAAATCCAGGCTGCGCTCCACTTTGCCGCGGACCACGGCGATACGTCGACCAAGGCAGGGGTCTACCTGCCGAGCAGCGTCGAGCGTTTCCACACCTATCAGCTTTGGTGGTCGCCTCAGGAGATCCGAATCGGGGTCGACGGGGACTACGACTCGGCTTACTTCAGCTACAAAAATGAAGATGGCTTTGATGTCAGCCGCTGGCCTTATGACGCTCCGTTTTATCTGCTCCTGAACGTGGCGGTTGGCGGTTGGCTGGGCGGCGAGGGCTACGCGCAGTCGCTCGCGCAGGCGCCCTTCGAGATGGAAGTTGATTATGTGAGGGTGTATCAGGCGGTTGCTTCGAATGCGCCGACGGCGGTGACGGTGAGTTTTGATGCTGGGGACACGAGTGGCTATGCGCTGACGGCTTTCGAGGGAGCGGCGGCGGCGGTGAAGAGCGGAGCGCCGGCGGGTGGATCGGGGTCGGCGCTGGAGGTGGTGAAGCCTGATGCGGTTGGTGTGAAACCGTGGGCTGGGGTGACGTTCCTGAGTTTGGCGAATGGGGAGCTGATCACGCCGGAGAAGGACGTGGTGACGCTGAGGGTGTGGTCACCGGCGGCGGACAAGAAGGTGATGTTGAAGCTGGAGGACGCGAGCAACGCAGGCGTGTACGCGGAGGTGCAGGCGACGACGACCGAGGCGGGTGGGTGGCAGACGCTGACTTACGACTTTGGATCGGTAACGGGTCTGGATCACACGAAGACGTACAACAAGGCGAGCGTGTTCCCGGATTTTCTGGCGCCGGCTGCGGGTCAGATTTACTGGTTTGACGATGCGAAGTTCCTGGATGCGGTGGTCGCGCCGCCGCCACCCAGCCCCCCCGCGCCTGCACCCGGAGATCTGGCACAAAAGCCGACGCGGCTCGCGGCCGAAGTGATCTCGCT
>CAZAVT010000058.1:0-7217 GCA_964488395.1 uncultured Burkholderiaceae bacterium
GGACTGTTGCGTTCTCTCCGCAGCCGTGCAGGCTTCAACCATTGGCCTCTGCCCCGTCTTCGCGGCGGGAGGCAAAGTAGCGGGCCATCACCTCGCGGATCGCCGTTGGTGCTGCGTCGTTGAAGCGCCAGGCGCCACCGGCATCAAGCTCGAGATGTGAGCCTGAGTCTGGGTCTCTGCCAGGCTCAGGGGTTACAGTAGGCACAATCCCCGGGCTTGGCCAAGCGTCGGTCTGTGCGAGCGATCAACTCGCGATGGCGGCAACCGGCGCATTGCCAGACTTCGGCACGGTAGACCCGGGTCGGCAGCCCGCAGTCCGAGCATGGCAAGCCAGGCTGGCGCTCGGTTGGCCAATAGCCAGGAAGGTGGCATGCCGGGCAGGTCGATCGCAGACGGGCGAGCAGGTCCTGCGCCGCTTCGCCAATCCGCGCCATCCGCCGAGGATTCGCAAAGGCCCGCAGATCGGTCTCGGCAAAGACCTTGCGGTCTTCGGCGAGCGCACGGCAGGTTTCGAAACTCGCCCGCAATGACGCCCAGTCGGCCATCCCCTTGTGGATACGGGGGTCATCGGCGTGAGTTGGCCTGAGAACCAGGCCCTGCTCGGGGAATCCACAACGCTGGGCGAATGCACGAATTTCCTGCCAATCCTGCGAACGATGGTAACCGTCTGGCGCCTGCCCCTGGGCGAGGCCCACGACCTCCAGACCCACCCGATCGTCGATCAACACGAGGAGTTCGACATTCCAGGTCAAGAGGCCGCTGAACGGGTCAGGCCCGAAGCTGCCCTCGCTCGCCAGTCCCAGCGAGAGCCCAGAGCGCTCCATCCCGATCCTCGCCTTGCGTCGCGCGGCCTCGATCTGGCTGCCAGGTCGCGGCCGATCCCGGGTGAAAGTCCCCAACGTATCGGTGTCGAACCCATCGACCCGGATGATCTTGCACCCCAGGGCCGGCTCGAGGATCGGCGCGATGACGGACTCTTTGCCATGCTGGGTGAGGAGCGCGATCGACTGAGTCCGACAGTGATCGCTCATGGCCTGCCACCTGGCTGCAGCTCGAGATCATGCCAGCGGCCCCCTCGTCTGACCCGAAATCGCTCGCCGTGCCAGCGCCACAAGTGAATCCAGCCATGCTCGACCAGCTGTCGGACCGGTTGGTGCCGCGCCATGACCGCGTCGATGGCCGCCTCGGGCGCATCGATGATCACGGTGAGTCGAAGCGGCTCGTGCATCCAACGATGGCCGTCATGCAGCGACTGCTGAGCGAGGCCGACCCGCAGATCACCACCGTTGCCCTCGAAGAGACCAATGTGGCCACCAACAACGTTGTGTAGCACCTTGTTACCACTGCCCAGTCGCTGGGGTTCACAGGTCGACGCGTGGTACTGCCAGTTAATCCAGTGGGTCACGAGCATCGGTGCAGTCATGAGCAGCTCAAGGAGGCTCCCGTCCGGGTCTCGGCTTGCATCGTAATCATGGAGGAAGACCCGCCCTCCGAGCACCGCAGTTCGAGACCGGCTACGTGGGGCGATGATGAACGCCGCGTTGCCCGAGAGCCCCCACTCAGGACGCGTCTGCGCACCATCGCTCGCCCGACGCTGAAACAGCGCCGTCAAGCGCTCGCTGTTCTGGCGAGGATCGATACCGAGGCGCGGCGCACGCTCGCGACGAACCTGGTCACCGGCCTGGACCCATGCGGCAAGCGTGCGATCGACAAGCGCTGCAGCGCGCGCGGGCACGAGGTCACGGTCAAAAATCTCGATCTCATCGGTCGTGGTGTTGTGGAGCGCCGCCACGAAGATCGTCGTTGCCGGTAGCGCCAGGCCCAGCGGCAACAAGGCAGCTCTCACTTGCGGGTCATTCAGAAGGTCGGCCAGCACCCGGGCATTGACTTCGCCGGTCTGCCCACAGCAAGCCCCACAGTCGAGCGAGGCTGCCTGAGCGTTGTTACGCGACTGGCTGCCGTGGCCGATCAACAGGACGAGCGGCGCAGGCGAATGATCCAGCCCCATGGCCCGCAGCACTTTCGCTGCGAGCTCGGCCCGAGCCTCGAGGCCCAGACCCAGGAGAGCAGGCCGACAGTGGTTACGCCAGCGCGCCGGCAATCCCTCCCGATCGTCTCGGTCGCGCGCTCGGCGGGCTGGCCGGAGCCAGCCCACCAGTTTTCCCAGATAGGCCGCCCCGGCCGCTTCGACGAACGCGAACGACGCGCCAGGCCATCGGCTCAACTGACGCCACTGCTGTGATCGGCCGAGTGCCCGACGACGAGCGATCAGGGCTGCTGGATCGAGTCGGTCAGAGGCCTCGATCGTCGGTGCAAGCAGCCCCGGGAGTTGCGGCCGACGAGCCTCTGTCCCGGCGGGTGTATACGCGATGGGAAGGCCAAAGAAACCGGCGAAACCAATGGTCTGGACCGCCGGCCACGCCGCCTCCAGCGAACGGCGCAGCGGTTCGCTGCGGACATCGATGCAAAACGCTGCCTGAACCTCGACCTCGCCATCGGCTGGGGCAAGGAGCGGGGGCTGCGGCAGACTCGCGAGCCGACCTGCGAGCTCACGTTGATAGCCGATCTCCAGTGCTCGTTGCCAGAGCTCGTCGATCCGCAGCGCTCGCTCGGCCTGATGCAGGGCCTCGGCCGCATGCTGCCAAGCGCCGCGTACGGCGGCAAAGGCGCGTTGCGCCGACGCATCGTTCTTGCATTCGAGAAGGATTGCGCCCCAGGCAAGGCGGATCGCCAGCAGCTCCCTCAGATGCGGATCGTCACCCCCCTGTTGACGAGCCTCCCAACCCAGCCAGGCACACCAAGAGGCCCAGCCATTGATCGACAACAGGACCGCCTCGAGATAATCGGCCCAACAGGCCTGGGGCAATCCCAGACGCTCCAGCACCCAGGCCTCTGCCGCCTCACGGGTGTCGGGCAATGCCGCCAGACCCCTCTGCAAGTCGGGTAACCCCATCAGAAGACCAATACCGAGATCGTGGGTGACCGTGTCACGCCAGAAGGCATAAAGACCTTCGCGGTGGGCCGGTTGCCAATCGGCCTGATGTCGATCGAAATAGGCCGCACAAGTCTGGCTGACCTGATGAGTGATCGCCTGACGCCAGGACAGTCGCTCTTCGCGGCGAGGATCATCGTCCAGCACGTCGATCAGAAGAGGTATCCGCGGCAACGCTGGCTTGTGGGACAGAGCCTCAATGCACTGATCAAGGTCTGGAATCGACGCGGTCATGTCACACGCAGAGACCTCAGGCGCTTTTGCCGACAGGGATTCCGCGATCGCCTGTTCAAGATCGTCCCGACTGATTCGGCCAGCCGCCCATTGAGCCCGCAGCATCTCGCGAGGGGGAAACACCTGTATCTCGGCGAGTACCGCCATTCGCGCAGCAACCTCGCGCAAGGGGCGATCGATGCGCGACCAGTGCGGGTTCACCGCGATCGAGCGATCGAGCGGCCAGACTGGTGCAATCGTGCCACAGGCCTGTTCGCAGGCCAGGTCGATCAGCCTGCGGCGGCTGGCTGAATCGATGGCCGCCTCGGCGGGCGCCTCGGCCCGTCGTGCGCCCCGCGGTTTGAGCGCACGGCCAGACGCTCCAAGGTGGGGGAGATCCTGCATCATCGCCTCCGGGGACTCAATCCAGACGGGGTGCAGGCTGCGACAACGCGGCGGGCCTGGCGCGCTCGACGGCTCTGGGCGAGACCGGAGCAGCCCAGCGCACCGGCCAAACGCGCAGGGCAAAACGGGTGAACCGCTCATCAACATAGAAGCCCGCATAACTCCAGCGCCAAGCGATCGCAAGTCGCGAGGGCAGAACCTGCATCACAACGAGGCACAGATACATCAACGAGAGCCCGAGCAGTGCCATCCAACCCGCCCAGGCGTGAGGCGCGTCGGCGAGGCCCAGCGGAAGTGCATGCAGCACATGGGTCGCGACGCTCAACAGCATCAGCATCGTCAACCCGGCGGTCAGAGGGCCTCGCCAGTCGGCGCCGACCGGCCACCACAACAGCGGCGCCCACGCGATCGCGAGGAGCAGGACCCACCAGATCGGCCAAGCTGTTGAGCCGACCAGAGGCTGAACCGCCAGCAGAACTCCGAACGCGAGCGCTGGGGCAGCGAGCAGCGACCGAAGGGTTGGGGTGAACGCTCCAGCCATCAGCCCCAAGCGGGTCTGCCTGACCACGTCGCCCGAGGCGAGGAAAGCATGGGCCTTGTAGAGCGAGTGCCCGAGAAGATGAAGCGCCGCAAAAGTGTAGAGGCCTAAACCGCACTCGAGCACCATGAACCCCATCTGCGCGACCGTGGACCAGGCGAGTCGGACTTTGATACTGATCCGGGTCAGCATGACCAAACCGGCAAGGAGCGCTGTCATCAGCCCGAAGAGAACAAGGAGCCAGCGCGCAAGTGGGGCGTGCTCGATCAGCGGCGCAAATCGGATCAGCAGAAAGCCGCCCAGATTCACCACACCCGCATGTAGGAGCGCCGAGACTGGTGTGGGCGCCTCCATCACCTGGATCAGCCATCCATGCACTGGAAAGAGCGCGGTTCGCAATAGGACCGCGAGCGCCAGCAGAACCGCGCTGGACTGCAGCCAAACCGAATTCGCCCCATCGGCCAGCAGGTCACGCAGATCCGACAGCGAGCCGCTACCCACCTCCTTCCAGGCAGCGGCAGCGGCCAGGATGAGCAAGCCATCGGCAATCCGATCGGCGATCCGCTTCTTGTGAGCAGCAAGAAGCGCGAAGGGTCGATCCGGATAAAAACACAACAGGGGCTCGAGTGCGAAGCCCACCAGGGACCAGGCCGGAATCAAGACCAGCCAGTGATCGGCAAGCAGGAGCCACTGGACCGCTGCAATCACGGCTGCGAGAGCGGCCAGATGCCGGCGGCCCATGGGCTCGCCGCTGAGATAGCGGAGCGTGAATGACACGATGACAGTCGCGAGCAGCTGCACCAGAAGCGCCACCCAGGCGCCAACTGACGTGATCCGAAGTCCAGCCGAGCCGAGTTCGGAGAGGCCACTGAGCTCTGGCCAGAGGAGAATTGTCGCGCCCAAGGGACCGATCGTAGCCGTCGCGGCAAGGCCCACCAGCAGGCGTCCCATCGCCGCCGTCGACGCTGCCGGCACCAGCGCCAGCAGTACAGCGACCGACATGAGCAGCGCGGGCAACAAGGCAAGGCCCCAGAGGGTCAACACGACCACGTCCATCAGCGTCTCCAAGAAGGACGGGCCGCATCCTGATCGAACCTGAAATACCTGTAAATTAGACTAAATAGAATTTTTTATTCTTTTTTTGTGAATTATGAAAATTGACCAACTTAACTTTCATCACCTCTTCTATTTCTGGCGTGTCGCTCGAGAGGGTCACTTGACGCGGGCTGCTCAGGCCCTGCACGTTTCTCAGTCAGCCCTCTCCGCGCAGGTCAAACTGCTTGAAGAGCGACTCGGCGAAGCACTTTTTGAGCGCGAGGGCCGACGACTCGCGCTCACTCGCACGGGACGCATGGTGCAGTCCTACGCGGAGAGCATCTTCGGTCTGGGCCAAGAAATGCTCGGCCGCCTGCAAGGCGAACGCGATGGCTTGGTGCGGCTGCGGCTTGGCAGCGTTGCAACCCTGTCTCGGAACTACCAAGAGAACTGGATCCGTCCCCTGATGTCGGACCCCGCCGTGGTGCTGACCCTCGAGTCAGGTCTGCTGGAGGGCTTGCTCGATCGGCTGCTCGCGCACGAACTGGACGTCGTCCTCGCCAACGAGCCCGTGCTGCCCAGCCCCGACCGGCCGCTTCGCTGTCTGTTCCTCGGCACTCAGGCAATCTCCGTGGTAGGGCCCCGCCGACGATGGCGCGGCAGGCAGCTGCGCATTCCCGATGACCTGGACGGTATCGACGTCGCACTGCCAGGTCCACGCCATTCGGTACGCGCGCAATTCGATGCCCTCTGCCTCTCGGCTGGCGTCACGCCCAGGCTACGCGCCGAAGTCGACGACATGCCCATGCTGCGGTTGATCGCCCGGGACAGCGGCTGGCTCGCGGTCTTGCCCGAGGTGGTGGTTCAGGACGAACTGAAGTCAGGAAGTCTCGTGCGCGTCGGTCAATCGGAGGAGCTGCAGGAGCACTTTTACGCGATCACCACAGCCCATCGACATCGGATCGAACGGCTGGAGCGGCTGCTCGAAGGTGCCCGATCGCCCCCCCCGCACTGAACGCTCCTCGGTGACTTCTTCAGGCCGATCGATTGACTTACGGCGCCTGGGCCGCACGCCGGCGCACATAGCCTTGCCACCGGTCAATCGGCTCGACAACCGACACAGGGACACTCCCCGATCGAGCGTGCGTTCGCACCCTCGCATCGCAGGAGGAGTTTCCAATGATGGGCAAGGCAGCACAATGGTCAACACGCGCGTCATGGGCCCGGTACGGCCTCATGACACTCACCCTCACCGCGCTGGCAGCTTGCGGTGGTGGCGGCGCAAGCCCCGGCGACCTGGCCGCGACTGCAGGCGACGGCAGTCTCGCGGGCGTAAGCCCCAAGACAACCACCGGCTCGAGCTCTGGCGATGATGCTTCGAACGGACCAGCTCTCCTTGCCCCCGACGCGGTCACCAGCCTTGCGACCAATGTTGATGCCCGATCGATGGTCCGACTTTCCTGGACGGCCACGCCCAGGGCGACGCGTTACACGATTTACTGGTCGACCGCGCCTGGGGTCGATCCGCTGACCGCCAATCGCCTGGATAACGTGAGCATGCCGTTCACGCACCAGGGCCTTGCCGGCGGGCGGCCTTACTACTATGTAATCGTGGCCGAGAACGGCACCGGCCGCAGCACACCATCGAACGAAATTTCAGTGACCCTACCGCCCCCGCCACCCAGCGGGGTCGCGATCACCGCAGGTGACTCGTCGAATTCGCTCTCATGGAGTCCGGCGACCGGCGCGTTTGCCTATCGGATTTGGTGGTCCAACTCGGCAGGCGTTCATCAGGACAGCGCCGAATTCATCGAGGTTGTCGCTCCATCGCTCTTGCACCAGGGGCTGGCGAACGGCTTGCCACACTACTACATCGTCACTGCCATCGGTGCGGGTGGCGAGGGCCCGCCTTCCAATGAACTGTCTGCGGCGCCGATGGCCCCCCTGCCGACTGCGCCTCGCTCCGTCAGCGCAATGGTCAACTCGGCGGAGAGCCGTTCGGTGATCCTGAAGTGGCTCAACCCTGAGGTACCG
>CAZAVT010000058.1:7227-13434 GCA_964488395.1 uncultured Burkholderiaceae bacterium
CCGCTGTTGCCCCGCGATGTTCTGGCGTATCGGGTTTACCGTTCGCTCAAGCCCATCGGCCTCTCAAAGCCTTCCGAGGTATCGATGATTGCAGAGACCTCAGGGACCTCGTTCAACGATTCGGTACCGATCAATGGCGTGGCTTACTACTACATCGTGACTGCGCTGACCACGACCGGCGAGGGGGCTGCATCGTCCGAGGTGTCGGCCAAGCCAGAGGAAGCGGGGCTGGGTGGCGACGACGGGTCCAGCGGCATTCCTGGCGGCGTGTTCGATTGCGGGGAGCCAACGCATTGCTGGCAACTCGCGCCCGACGCCCCTGCGACTTGATCGCAGGGTCAGCGCTCCGTCATACCACGCTGGATTTGCTCACGCAGTGGCTTCAGCAGGTAATCAATCGGGGTTCGCTGCCCTGCCACCAGGTATACCTCAGCCGGCATGCCTGGCTGAAGGGTCAGGCTCCCCGTGATACTGCGGTCAATTTCCACTTGTGCGAGGTAATAGGCACGCGGTCGGGCCGGGTCGATCGTGCGATCAGCTGAGATACGGCTGACCCGTGCCGCGTAGATTGGGGTTGCGCGACTGCTGAAGGCGGTGAAACGCACCTCCGCTGGCATGCCCGGATAGATCCGATCGATGTCCTGGAGTTGGACCTGAACCTCGACCACGAGGGGCTCGTCTCGAGGCACGAGTTCCATGACCTGTGCTCCAGCGGCGATCACGCCACCAGGTGTGTGCGTGCGCAAACCGAACACCACGCCGTTCACCGGGGCCCTGATTTCCGTACGCGCGAGGACGTCGCTCGCCGCAGCGAGTCGCTCGCCAACATCGCGCAGCCGAGCTCGAAGATCCTGCAGGCGGTCGCTCGACTCCGCGCGGAATCGATTGCGCACATCGATGATTCGGAGATCCGTTTCACCCATCACCTCGCGCGCTTCAGCGATGTCGCCGTTCAGACGGCCGATCGTCGCCAACAGATCCGCCTCGCTGCGCTTCAATGCGTAGTAACGGGTCTTGAGATACATGCCTGACTCCAGCAGGGTCTCAGCCCCTTCGATCTCCTGCAGGATGAAGCCGAGTTTCGTACGGGTCGCTTCGATTTCCGCCTGCCGGGCCGTGATCCGCTCGCGGGTCTGGCGCTTGCGCTGCTCCAGGACATCGATCTGCCCAAGCAAGGCCTCTCGACGACTCGCAAAGAGTCGAGTCTCCCCTTGAAGCAGACGCGCGACCGCCGGCTCACCGCGACGCTGCAGGAGGCTTTCCGGATAACGAGGGCTCGACCAATCCTCCAGTTCAGCCTCGAACCGCGCCATCTCGGCGCTGACAGCATCGTGTTCAAGCTGAAGAATGCCCAAACGCGCTCGAGGCGCGACATCAACCAGTCGCATCAGGACCTGACCCTGCTGAACCGACTCGCCCTCTCGAACAAAGATCTCGCGGATGATGCCGCCCTCGAGATGCTGGACGACCCGGCGCTCACCGGCAACCTTGACCACGCCGCTTGCGATCGCGGCGCTGCGAAGGGGCGCAAAGCTGGCCCAGCTGCCCAGCGCACCGGTCCCTGCCAAAACAATCAAACTGCCCGCGAGGATCAACCCGCTACGACTTCGAGCGAGGGCCCTTTCAAAGCGCGGCTGAGCCTCCCCCGCCACGATAGGACGTCGGAGCTCGATCAGGGAATGACTCATTTCAGCGCCTCCTCTGCACCCGCCGGTGCCGCCGGCCGGGTTGGTAGCCCATTGCCAAGCTTCCTTGTCACAGCCTGGCGCGGACCGATCAATTCGATCGCGCCCTGCCGCATGACCGCGACGCGATCGGCCGTTCGAAGCAGCGCCGGTTGGTGGGTCATGACCACCACTGCGCCGCCGCGCTCGGTCACGCGATCAAAGGCCTGCATCAACGAGGCCTGGGCGCTCTGGTCGATCCATGCGGCAGGCTCATCGAGCACAATCAAGTCGGGATCCGCATAGAAAGCCCTCGCGAGGGCAATCTGCTGCCTGAGCCCTGCGCAAAGGGGATGCCCACCGGCAGCCATCAAGGTCGCATAGCCGTCGGGGAGCGCCTCGACGCGCTCGTGCAACCCAACCTGACGGGCTGCCTCGACCACGGCCGGGAAGCACTCCCCCACCGAAAATCGGCTGATGTTGTCAGCGATACTGCCACTAAAGAGTTGGGGCTCTTGCGGACAGTATCCGATCATCAAGCCGCCAGGCGCAGACCGCCCCACCTCGACCCGACGACCCTTCAATACGACGAACCCCGAGCGCGGTGCGGCAAGTCCAACAAGCAATCGCCCCAGCAGTGATTTTCCCGCGCCTGTGGGACCGACCACGCCGAGGACTTCACCAGGATCGACGGCAATTGAGATCTGGTTCAAAAGCATTCGCCCGTTGTCGGGTGCAACGACCAGAGCGCGCCTCACCTCGACGAGCGATCGGCCCGGCTCGTCTTCGGCTCTCTGCATGAGCTTTCCGTCGTCGCGATCCGTGAGGAGGGTACCGAGGCGTCCCCAAGACTGCCGCATGGCCATGGCCGAGCGCCAGGCGAAGACAGCGTACTCAAGCGGCGAAAGCGCTCGCCCCAGTAAGACCGATGCTGCGACGATGGCACCGACCATCAATTCCTCCTCAAGAAAGAGCCACGCGCCGATCCCGTAGATCGCGATCTGCACACCGATACGGAGCGTGCGAACCAGAGCGCGTGAGACTGCTGCGCGATCCGCCCCACGCTGCAGTGCGGCGAGCGATTCGAGACTTGCCAGACGCAGGCGCCCGACAACAGCGGGCAGCATCCCCATGGCCCGCACGGCATCCGAGTTGCTCATGCACTCGGCCGTCAAGGCACTCGCACGGCGGCTGGCCGCCTGGGCAGCTTCAGCCGGGTGGCGGGTCAGCCGATCGTGCGCGATCGCAAGAAGCAGCAGGGCAAGAGCGGCTGAAAGACCGAGCGTCCCCAGCAGCGGATGGACCCAGTAGAGCATCAGCAGGTAAAGCGGAATGAAGGGAATGTCGATCAGGGTCATGACCCCGACGTCGGTCACGAACTTTCGGATCTCGGCCGAATCGGCAAGCGGACGCCGATCCGAGGCGAGCTCACGTCCGGCCTGCTCGATCATGACCTCCGCCACTCGGGGTCCGATGGCCAGATCGAGCGCAATGCCGATCCGAACCAGCAAGCGTGTCCGCACATAATCGATCAGCCCCTGGAACAAGAGCGCCACGCCCGCCGCCACCGAGAGCAGCATCAAGGTATCAGCGTTCTTGCTGGTCATGACATTGGAGAACACCGCGAGCATGAAAAGCGGCGTCGTCAGCATGAGCAGGTTGAAGACGACGCTGAAGATGCCCACCACCACCAGGGCATGCCATTGACCGCTGAAGATCGAATCGAGCGCGCGTGATCGCATGTCGGGTGGGCCTCGCAATGACCATCCTGCAAAGGCCGCCAGGGGTCGGGTTCACAAAAACGCCCCGGGGCGGCTACGCATGCGCGCACCGCCCCGGAGACTCACACCGGAGTGTGAGCAAGCTACGTGAATCAGACGACCTGGATATTGATCGAACTCAGCAGTTCGACCAGCGAGGAAATGCCATCCTCACCCGGCTCAATGCCCATGTTGCGCAAGATGATCGAGTCCTCGGCATCACCGGTCCAGCTGCCATCGCCGTCGTAGTCGAACCAGATGATCACATCAGTCCCATCGTCGACCACATGGACCAGCGCATCGAGCTCAGCCACGTTGGTGATGGTCGGATCCTCGACGTCGAAATACAGGATGTCGATGAATTCCGGATCGAGGATCTCATCGGTGCTGGTGAGCTCCAGCGAATCCAGCCAGCTGTGATTCTGGTCGTTCTCCGCGTTGAACACGTGGAAAACGAACTTGTCAGAGCCGAGACCACCGGTCATCGTGTCATCTTGCTCACCGCCGACCAGCGTATCGTTATCGGACCCTCCGTCAAGCACGTCGTTTCCGTCACCCCCGCACAAGGTGTCCTTACCGGCCTCGCCGTATAGGAAGTCCTGTTGATCCCCACCGGATAGCATGTCGTCCTGGTCACCACCGTAGAGCGTGTCGTCCTCGGTGCCGCCATAAAGCGAGTCACGCCCCAGCCCGCCCGATAGCAGGTCGTTGCCTTCCTCGCCAGCGAGCGCATCGTTGCCAGACCCACCCTCAAGCGTGTCGTCGCCCAGACCACCCATCATGGAATCGTTTCCGCCCTCGCCGCGGAGAACGTCGTCGTTATCGCCGCCATCCATGAGATCCGCGCCGGTACCACCGACCAAGGTATCGTCGCCATCCTCGCCGTACATGGCGTCAGCGCCAGCCGCGCCATTCAGCGAGTCGTCACCGGTTCCACCATAGAGGGTGTCATTGCCGTTCTCCCCCCACAGACGATCGTTACCGTCTTCACCATAGATCTCATCGTCATCATCGCCGCCGCGCACCGTGTCGTTGCCCGACCCACCGTAAAGCGTGTCATAGCCACCGTTGTCGACGACCAGATCGTTGCCCTTACCACCGTTTTGGAGGTCATCGCCCGCGCCGCCGTACATGACGTCGTTGTCATTGCCGCCGTTGAGCGTATCGTTACCTTCACCGCCGTCGATACTGTCCTCGCCGTCTCCCCCCTCGACGGAATCGGCTCCGGTGCTACCCAGGATCGTGTCATTGCCGGTCCCGCCCAGCAGCGTGTCATTGCCATCACCGCCATTCATGCTGTCATTGCCATCGTCGCCGGACAGCATGTCGGCACCCGTTCCCCCGCTGAGCGTATCGTTGTCCGCGCCCCCATAGAGGGCGTCATCACCACCATCGCCGTTGAGGGTATCCGCATCGCCCCCGCCACGCAGGGTGTCATTACCGGCACCACCTGACAGTCGATCGGTGCCCGCGTCTCCTGAGAGCGAATCGTTACCGTTACCACCATTCAGCGTGTCGTTGCCATCACCGCCGTTGAGCGTGTCCTCCCCATCGCCGCCCTCGAGCGAATCATCGCCGGCATCGCCACTGAGCGAGTCATTACCAGCATCGCCGTAGAGCGTGTCAGCGCCCGCACCGCCACTGAGTTGATCATCGTCTTCGCCACCACTCAGCCAGTCCGCTCCTGTCCCCCCGTTGAGCGTGTCGTTGCCCGCCTCGCCAAATAGACGGTCGTTGCCCGCCTCGCCATTGAGCTCGTCGTTTCCATCGCGGCCATAGATCGAGTCATTGCCGTCGCCCGCCAGGACCTGCGAGTTGGCGCCCGGCACGACATCCTTCCAGATGTTGTTGCTCGACGAGAGCACATAGGTCTTGTCAAAAGCCATGGTCATTCTCCATTGCATTCAGTTGAAACCACGCGCAGCCAGACTCCGACGAATGACGTCATCGACCGGCCGGCCAACCTCGATGTCGCAACTCGTGTGCCAGCGCTCCAAGCCCTTGATTCATTGAGAGGTGCCAGCCTTGGCTGAGCCCGCACCGACCGCGAAGTGTTCAGCTTGCGTAACGCCTGGGTTTCAGTTCTGCAACATCGGGCCCTGTCGTTCGGCTGCCCAACGGGATGCCGGGCTGGCGATCAGCGTCGGACTCAGCCGGCTCGGGCTGCCCGATCTTCAGCCGGGCCATCATCCGGTACAAAGTGACACGCGACACCCCGAGCTGGCGAGCTGCCCCGGCGACCGATTGGCCGTTATGGCGCAGGCTCTGCGCAATCAAGTGTCGCTCGAAGTGCGAGCGTGCTTCGGCGAGCGAGGCAGCCTGGCTCGGCACCGATTCCGCCACCAGGCCGAGATCGCCCGCACCGACCAGTCGGCCCTCGGCCATGACCACTGCACGTTGCACACGGTTGAGGAGTTCCCTCACGTTACCGGGCCAGTCATGTCGGCGCAGGCTCTCGATCGCCTCGCGGTCGAATCCGCGGGGTCCTGCGGTGCGCGACTCGGCCACCATGCGCTCCCTGAAGGATTCCGCAAGCAATAGGATGTCGTCGCCGCGCTCGCGCAGCGCAGGAACATGAACGGTCAACACATTGACCCTGAAGAAAAGGTCCTCACGGAATGCGCCATCGGCAATCGCCTTGGGCAGGTCCACGTGCGTCGCTGAAATCAACCGAAAGTCCACGGGCACCGCGAGCGTCGAACCGAGCCGGGTGACGCTTCGCTCCTGTAACACCCTGAGCAAGGCTGGCTGAGTCGCCAGGGGCAACTCGCCGATTTCATCCA
>CAZAVT010000059.1:0-13290 GCA_964488395.1 uncultured Burkholderiaceae bacterium
TGATCGACGAGTCCAAGTGCATCGGCTGCAAGGCCTGCCAGGTCGCCTGCATGAACTGGAACGACCTGCGCGACGAGGTCGGCAACACGGTGGGCGTCTACGACAACCCCGCCGACCTCACGCCCAGTTCATGGACCGTGATGAAGTTCTACGAGGTCGAACCCAAGCCCGGCAACCTCGAATGGCTGATCCGCAAGGACGGCTGCATGCACTGCGAGGATCCGGGCTGCCTGAAGGCCTGCCCTTCCCCGGGGGCGATCGTCAAGTACGCCAATGGCATCGTCGACTTCATCTCGGAGAACTGCATCGGCTGCGGCTACTGCGTGAAGGGCTGCCCGTTCGACGTGCCGCGCATCAGCCAGAAGGACAACAAGGCCTACAAGTGCACGCTGTGCTCGGACCGGGTGAGTGTCGGCCTGGAGCCCGCCTGCGTGAAGACCTGTCCGACCGGCGCGATCTCCTATGGCACCAAGGTCGATCTGGTGGCTTATGCGACCAAGCGCACCGACGAGCTGAAGGAGCGGGGCTTTACCAACGCCGGCCTCTACAACCCCGAGGGTGTGGGCGGTACGCATGTGATGTACGTGCTCAAGCACGCCGACAAGCCGCATCTCGAAGAGCTGCCGGCCAATCCCCGGATCGACCCGCTCGTCTCGCTCTGGAAGGGCCTCGCCAAGCCGCTGGCGGTCGCTGGCATGATCGGCGCGGTACTCGCCGGATTCTTCCACTACATGAAGGTGGGTCCGATCGAGGACAAGGCGAACAAGGAGGAAGTGTGATGGCACGCCTACTGCAACGCTACAAGGACGGCGACCGGATGAACCACTGGTTTATCGCGCTCACCTTTGTGCTCGCGGCCCTGTCGGGCCTCGCGTTCTTCCACCCGTCGTTTTTCTTCTTCGTGCACCTGTTTGGCGGGGGTAGCTGGGCGCGGATCCTGCATCCGATGATCGGCGTACTGATGGCGCTTGGCTTCCTGCTGCTCTTCCTGCGGCTCTGGAAGGACAACCTCATCACCGATGCCGATCGGGCCTGGCGCAAGCAGATGGGCCGGATGCTGCGCGGCGACAAGGCTGGGATGCCGCCGGTGGGCAAGTACAACTACGGTCAGAAGATCACCTTTTGGCTGATGGCGGTATGCCTGCTTGCACTGGTGGTGACCGGCGTCATGTTCTGGCGGCCCTGGTTTGCGCCGTATTTCTCGATCGAAGCCATGCGGGTTGCCGTGCTGGTGCACTCGGTCAGCGCGGTGTTGCTGATCCTCGCAACCATCATGCATGTCTACGCGGCGATCTGGGTCAAGGGAACGGTTCGTGCCATGACCCGGGGCACCGTGACCGAGACCTGGGCGCAGACCAATCATCCCCTGTGGCACCAGGAAGTCACCAAGGGCCGCTGATCACGCTGCCTGACGATCCCTCGCTCGGGTCGTCGTCGCGACGTACGCTTGCGAAGCTCGCTCCCCCGATGGAAGCTGCACGATCATGACCCAGAGTGCGACGATCCGGGTGATGTCCCCCGAGGAGATCGCTGCCCGAGCGGGCGGGGAAACGCCCTATCTGCTGTGGCCCGAGCGCAGCCGTTATTTCGCCGAGCGCGAAATGCGTCTGCGCCAGCGTGCCAAGAGCCACGCGATGGCGGACTACCTGGGCTTTATCGCAGAGCTCGCAAAGGTGCAGCAGCAGGCGCTCGATGCCTACCCGGCCGTGGCCTTGCCGCAGGCGCCGCTGCTCGATCGAGCCGCGCAGCATTTGTTGCCGCCGCTGGATGCGGCCGACTGGCCGCGCGACCCTCAGTGGCGTTCACAGTTGCGCCTGCTGCTTGAGCGTCTCTCGCTCAGCGCGCCGGCATCGACTCAGGCGATCATCGAGCGGGTGCGGCAAGCCGACGATGCCTGGCTCGAGGCTCAGGCCGACAATCTGCTCGCTGGCACGGTACAGGGCCTGGATCTCGCAGCCGCTCCGCTGATCGCGGCGGGGCTGCAGGTCTATTTCACGCACCTGCTGATCGAGGTCCAGGCCAGCGCCATCGGGCGGGGCCAGCCGTTTGGACGGATCGAGGATGAACGGATCTGCCCCTGTTGCGGCAGTCGCCCCGTGGCGAGCGTCGTTCGCAGTGCGGGCGAGCTCCTGGGCCAGCGCTACCTCCAGTGTTCGCTTTGCGGACTGCAGTGGCACATGGTGAGGATCAAGTGCGCGCATTGCCTGACCGGCGGATCGATTTCCTTCCAATCGCTGCAGCGGGTCGAGGACGAGCCCGACAGCGAGGCCGCCGCCCAGGCTCACGCGCAGGCTGAACTGTGTGGCGGTTGCAACCACTATCTCAAGCTTTTCCATGCCGATCGCGATCCGCACATCGACACGGTGGCGGACGACCTGGCGACGGTCACGCTCGACCTCCTGGTCGCACAGTCGGGCGCGCGTCGCCATGGCGTCAACCTGATGCTGATTTTCGGTGCGCCCGAAGACGAGGCGGAGCCCCTCGCGGTGGCGGCGCCTTCGCCGGGCGGCCCACCGGATCCACCGCGGTCATGAGCGCCCGGCCCGAGCAATCCGTCGTCGACGGTTCGAAGGCCCGGCCGCAGGACCTGCCCTCGATCGATCGCCTGCTGCGTGAGCCGGCCGGCGCCGCGCTCGTTGCCGAGCATGGCCACCGGCTAGTGGCGGGCGAGGCCCGTGAGCTCGTCGAGGGACTGCGCGCGCGGGCCGTGTCCGGCGAACTCGGCGCATCCGAAGCCCAACCGGCCGCGCTGGGGCAGGCGTTGGCCGAGCGCGTCGAACGCCGCCTTCGACCTCAGATGAAACGGGTGCTCAATCTCACCGGGACGGTGATCCATACCAACCTCGGCCGGGCCCTGCTCGCTGAAGCGGCGATCGAACACCTCGACCACCTGATGCGGGGCCCTAACAATCTCGAATACGATCTGGACACCGGGGGCAGGGGCGATCGCGACGCCATCGTCGAGGAATTGCTGTGCACGCTCACTGGCGCACAGGCCGCGACAGTGGTCAACAACAACGCTGCCGCTGTGCTGCTCACGATCGCTGCGCTCGCGCGGGGTCGTGAGGTGATTGTTTCGCGCGGTGAACTGGTCGAGATTGGTGGCGCGTTTCGGATGCCCGATGTGATGGCGAGCGCGGGTGCGCGGCTGGTGGAGGTTGGGACCACCAACCGCACTCATGCGCGCGACTATGAGAGTGCGATCGGGCCGCAGACCGCCCTCCTGATGAAGGTGCACACCAGCAATTACGCCATTCAGGGCTTCACCGCGAGCGTGGATGAGGCCGGACTGGCCGACATTGCCCATCGGCACGGATTGCCGCTCGCCAGCGATCTTGGCAGCGGCGCGCTGATCGATCTGCGCCGCTGGGGCCTGCCCCACGAACCCTTGCCCCAGGACAAGCTCGCTGCCGGGTGTGATGTGGTGACCTTCAGTGGTGACAAGCTCTTAGGCGGACCGCAGGCGGGCCTCATCGTCGGTTCGCGCGAGACGATCGAGCGGATCCGGCGCTTCCCGATGAAGCGGGCATTTCGGATGAGTAAGCTGCCGCTGGCCGCGCTTGAGGCGACCTTGCGCCTCTACCTGCGGCCCGAGCGGCTGGAGCGGGATCTGCCGACCTTGCGCCTTCTTGCCCGCAGCCGGGAATCGATCGAAGAGAGCGCGGCCCGGCTGCTTCCCGCGATCGCGCAGGCGGTGGCGCCGCACTATCAGGTCCGCCAGCTTGCCCTCACCGGTCAGATCGGCTCGGGCTCGCTCCCGGTCGAAAGCCTGGCCTCTGCAGGGCTTGCGATTGCACCCACGGCCCGAGGCGCTTCGGGGCACGCACTGGCGCGGCTCGAAGAGGCTTTCAGGGCGCTCGCCCGGCCGGTGATCGGCCGAGTGAGCGAGGGCGAACTGGTGCTCGACCTGCGCTGCCTCGAAGACGAGTCGGAGCTGCTCGGTCAGCTCCCCGCGCTTGCGCGCTCGCTCGGCTGAGCAGCCAGACGCGGGCGGGGCCCAGAACGTGATCGTCGGCACCGCCGGACATATCGATCATGGCAAGACCACGCTGGTGCGGGCCTTAACCGGCGTCGACACTGACCGCCTGCCCGAGGAAAAGCGTCGTGGCATCAGCATCGAGCTGGGCTTTGCCTTTCTCGATCTCCCCAGCGGTAACCGGATCGGCTTCATCGACGTGCCGGGCCACGAGCGGCTGGTGCACACCATGCTGGCCGGTGCGACCGGCATCGATCATGCGCTCGTTCTCGTAGCGGCTGACGACGGAGTGATGCCTCAGACGCGAGAGCATGTGGCCGTGCTCGATCTGCTCGGCATCGGCTCGGCGAGTTTCGTGATCACCAAAGCAGACCGGGTCGACGCCGCGCAGCTCGATCGAGTCCGCGATCAGATCAGCCAACTCGCTGCTGGAACCCCGTTCGCCCATGCGCCAGTGTTCCCGGTGAGCGCGCATGAGCGGATCGGACTGGACCTGCTCACCGCCCGGCTGGATCACCTCGCGCAAAGCGTCTCGCAGCCCGCGCGATCGGACGAGGGATTCCGTCTGGCGATCGACCGGGTCTTCACGGTCGAGGGCACGGGCACCGTCGTGACGGGCACCGTGCACGCCGGGGAGATCGAACCCGATGATGAGCTCGCACTGGTTCCCGCCGCGGGGGACGCGCCGCTGGCGCGCGTGCGCGGCCTACATGCCCAGAACCGTGCGGTCGTTCGTGCCAGGCGGGGCGAGCGCTGTGCCATCGCGCTCGCCGGCATCGGCCGCGACTCGATACGGCGTGGGCAATGGCTGGTGAGTCCTGAGATTGCGCTTAGCACCCAGCGCGCCGATGCCGTCATCCGGCTGTGGCGCGACGAGGCGTTGGCGCTCCGATCGGGCACCTGGGTCCAGGTGCATGCCGGCGCCGCGGCGGCGATCGGGACCGTTGCCGTGCTCGATCGGGGCGAGGTGCTCGCGCCGGGCGACACGGCTAAGGTGCAGCTGCTCCTGCACACCCCGCTCGCGCTGTGGCGCGGCGACCGCGTGGTGCTGCGCGATGCATCGGCAAGCCGCACGATGGCCGGAGGCGAGATCCTGGATCCCTTTGCGCCGACCCGCTATCGCCGAACGCCACAACGGCTCGCCGAGCTCGAGGCGCTCGCCATCGGCGATCGGGAGGCGAGGCTACGGGCGCGGATCGCTTTGGCCGCCAACGGGATCGATCTCGGACTTGCCGAGCGGGCCGAAGGATTACGGGCACCGCCGCCGGTGACCCCGGCCCCAGCCAGCGCCGCGCCCGTTGGCGCACTCGGCGCGTCGATCCTCGCAAGCGAGGGCGCGACGCGATGGGCCATCTCAGCCGTTCATTTCGAGCACCTGGAGGCGCGCGTGCTTGAAGCGCTCGCGCGGTTCCACCAGCAGCACCCCGACCAGCTTGGGCCCGAGGTCGGACGTTTGCGCCGCCTTACGGCGCCCCGTCTGTCCGAGCCGCTCTGGCGGGTGCTCCTTCGTGCGCTCCACGAGGCCGAACGCATCGGTCTGCGGGGCAGCTTCGTGCACCTTCCCGAGCAGGCGCAACGGCTCTCAGCGATCGACGAACGGATTGGTCAGGCGATCGCCCCTTGGGTGGTTGCGAGCGGCTTCGAGGGGGCCTGGGTCCGCGATCTGGCGCGTGAGGCCAAGGTGAGCGAGCCGCTGCTGCGCGTGGCGGTTGCCCGACTGACCCAGCGCGGCGAGTTACATCAGATCGTCCGGGACCTGGTCTACGATACCAGCACCGTGACTCGGCTGGCGGCGATCGTGCGCAGTCTTTCGGCCGTCGCCGATGGCGCAGTGACTGCGGCTGGGTTTCGCGATGCCAGTGGCCTAGGGCGCAAGCGGGCCATTCAGATTCTGGAATACTTCGACCGCGTGGGGTTGTTGCGCAGGGTGGGAGATGTCCATAGGCTGCGCAGTGACAGCCGATTGTTCATGGATTGATGGGTGGGCGACTTGGCTGGACGCTTTTCGGGTTGCACGAGGGAGGGGAAACGACCCTGGTGGGTCGGCCGGGCTTCAAACCCGGTGGACGGCGCCATGCGCTGTCGGGTGGGTTCGACTCCCATTCCCCTCCGCCTTCTCATCACCCCTGCCCGGCTTCCGCGCTGATGGACGGCGGTTTCGACAGCCTCGATTTTCCAGGGCATCTGCACTACCTCATCGAGCATCAGGTATGGGCCCGCGACGATGGTTCGGGTCGATTCACGGTCGGGATCACTGCGCTGGGCATCGCGCTGGCAGGCGAGATCTACATGTGTCGGGCGAAGGAGCCGGGAGCGGTGGTTGAGCAGGGTCGCTCGATCGCCGTGGTCGAGCTCGCCAAGTCCATCGTGTCCGTGAAGTCACCGCTGACCGGTGTCGTACGCGAGATCAATGGCCTGCTTGCCCGCGAGCCTGAGCGGGTCCATGTCGATCCGTATCAGAGCGGCTGGATCGCGCAGATCGAGGTCTCAGCCGCGAGTGGCATCGAGCAGCTCCTTCACGGCCCCGCGGTGCGACAAGCCATGCTTGAACACGCGCGTCTCTACCGGATCGACAGCCATGGCTAAGCCGGGCGGTCGCGCGGTGAGCGGTGACCACGATGTCGGGAGCGAGAGAGCTCCCCGGACCAAGCCGACGGCCGGCTTTGTCAGCGATCAGGTCCAGGGGCTCGCGATCCTGCTCTGGAGCGCCGAGCCTGCCGTTCCTGAGCGTCTCGCGACACCGTTTTTTCACGCAGCCGCAGCTGCAGCGATGGATCTTGAAGTGGAGATCTTCTGCAGCGCCGCCAGTGTCGGGCTCCTCGAGCCCGGTGTGGCTGAGCGACTCTGGCCCAATCCCCTGCACCCCAAGTCGGTCCTCGACTCCATCAGGGAGGCGGTGTCGCTGGGCGCGCGTCTCTATGCCTGCAGCGATGCTTTACGCGCCCACGGCCTCGCGGACCGGCCGCTGATCGAGGAGTGTGTCGGTCGCGGCGGGGCGGTCCAGTTCGTTGCTCGGGTCGCCGATCCGCGCTGGCGTGCGCTGGTTTTCTGAAGCCTGCTACCCTCCACCGATGAGCATGACTTCCCCCGATCCCGCGCTTGCCCGGCTTCTGGAGCGACACTCGCTGGGCATCAAGCACTTGCGCGAGCCCGGCCCTGACGATCAGGCGCTCGCCGCGATGGCCCAGGCGGCCTTGAAAGCGCCTGACCATGCGGAACTGGTGCCGTTTCGGTTTCGGGTGATCCGCGGGCGAGCTCGCGAAAGCCTTGCCGAGCTGTTCGCCCAGGCTGCCCAGGCCACGGGCAAGGACGATGCCGGGGTCGCACTCGACCGTGAGCGGGCGCTGCGTGCGCCGGTGACGGTGGCGGTGCTGGCGCGCATCGATCTGGGCCATCCCCTCGTGCCGGCCCATGAGCAATGGGTCGCCGTGGGCGGTGCTCTCGCGCACTATCTGCACGCTGCCCACCTGCTGGGTTTTGCGGGCAAGATGCTCTCGGGCGCCAAAGCGCGTGATCCTGGCCTCATTGCCGCCTTTTGTGCGCCGGGCGAGAGCCTGCTGGGCTGGATCGCGCTGGGGACGGCAGCCCGCGAGCCCGCATCGCGCGCGCCCAAGGCGTTCGCGGCCGACATCTGGTCTGACTGGGCCCTTGATGACCCGCCCTGAATCCGCTTCCCGGCTTGCGCTCCTCGCACTGGTCTTTAACGCGACCGCTTGGGGGCTCTCCTGGTGGCCGATGCGCCACTTCGAGTCGCTGGGACTGCATAGCCTCTGGACCACCGCCGCGATTTTCGGGCTCGCCACGATCGCGATCATCGCGAGCCGCCCGTCGAGCCTGCGGGCCCTGCTCGCCAATCCGTCCCTGTGGTTACTGGGGCTGGTCGCCGGCACGACCAACAGCGCCTTCAACTGGGGCGTGACGATCGGCGAGGTGGTTCGGGTGGTGTTGTTGTTCTATCTGATGCCGGTCTGGGCGGCGCTCTTTGCGCGTTGGCTGCTGGGCGAAGCCCTCACCGCGGGTGTCATCGGGCGGGCCGCACTGGCGCTCGCTGGAGCAGGGGTTGTACTGTGGGAGCCTGGCTTGGGCGTGCCCTCGCCCAAGGGCTTTGGCGATTGGCTAGGCTTGATGGGCGGCGTGGGGTTCGCGATGGTCAACATTCTCCTGCGCCGGCAGGCCCGAACCCCTGCGGCCGAGCGTGCACTCGCGATGTCGGCGGGAGGCCTGATCGTGCCGCTTGCGATCGCCCCGGGCCTCGCCGCAGCCGGCGTGCTTGCGCCACCGGCCTGGCTGGAGCCGGTCGCGCTCATTCAGCTGCTCGCGTTCGCCGCGTTCATGCTGGTGGCCAATCTATGGCTCCAATACGGGGCCGCACGCCTGCCCTCGCGAGTGACCTCGATCGTGCTGCTCTCGGAGGTGGTGGTGGCTGCGGTCTCGGCAACGCTGCTGGCCGGCGAGACCCTCGGCCCTCAGCTCCTGGTCGGAGGCGCCCTCATCGTGCTCGCGAGCCTGCTCGCGGCAAGGGGACACTGAGACGGGTCTCGTGAGTTCCGGTGCTCTGAAGCGGCCTCAGGCGGCCTCGAGCAGACGCCTGAGATCCGCGGCGATGTTTGCGGGCGCAGTGCCGTGACGGAGCATCAGCCGCAGTCGGCCTTGCCGATCGTAGACATAGCTGAGCGTCGTATGGTCGACCGTATAAGCGTCAGGCGTGCGGCCCTTGGCTTTCTGGAAGACAACCTTGAACGCCCGGGCCGTGCGGGCCGTGGCCTCGAGATCGCCGCGCAAGCCCAAAAAGGATGGATGAAAGGCCGGTACGTATTCGGCGAGGAGCTCGAGGCTATCGCGCTCGGGGTCGACCGTGATGAAGCCGACCTGGACATCGGCGGCACGCGGACCGAGCAGGCCCATCACCTCGGCGAGGCTCGCTAGCGCCGTCGGGCAGAAATCCGGACATTGCGTGAAGCCAAAGAAAAGCACGAGCAAGCGACCCTTGAAGTCTTCGAGCCGCCGCAGTCGACCGCGATGATCGGTGAGCTCAAAATCCTTGCCAAAATCCGCACCGGTGACATCGATCCCGTGAAACGCCGGACGTCGGGCGAGGTCGCAGCCACCGAGCCCGAAGAGGCCACCCGTCGCGACCGTGGCGAGCAGTCGGCGTCGAAGCGAGGCTCGCACCCGTGGCGGCAAGCCGTCCATCAGCGCAGGTAATGGTCGATCAGCAGGGCGCCAAAGAGCGCCGCAAGATAGAAGATCGAATAACTGAAAGTACGGCGAGCGAGCGCGTCGGTGTAGTCGCGCCAGAGCCGCCAGGCGTAGACCAGAAACACCGCTCCCAGTCCGAGAGCGCAGGCGAGATAGAACCAACCGCTCATCCGGATCATGAAGGGCATCAGCGAGACCGCGACCAGCAGGACCGTGTAGAGCAGGACATTGAGGCGGGTGAATTCGGGCCCGTGTGTGACGGGGAGCATCGGCAGGCCCGAGCGCTTGTAATCCTCGATCCGGTAGAGCGCTAGCGCCCAGAAATGCGGTGGTGTCCAGACAAAAATGATCAGAAAGAGCACCAGCGCGGGCGCGGTGACCTCGTTGGCGACGGCCGTCCATCCCAGTACCGGCGGCATGGCCCCGGAGGCGCCGCCAATCACGATGTTCTGGGGCGTGGCGGGTTTGAGCACCACCGTGTAGATCACCGCGTAGCCCACGAAGGTGGCCATGGTGAGCCACATCGTGAGCGGGTTGACATACCAGTAGAGCAGTAGCGACCCCAGGCCGCCGATCACGCCGGCAAAGACCATGGTGCCGGTCACGCCCACTTCGCCACGGGCGAGCGGGCGGGCCCGGGTACGCGCCATCCGCGCATCGATGCTGCGCTCGATGAGGCAGTTGAAGGCGAAGCCTGCTCCGGCCAGCAGCGAAATGCCTGTCAGCGCGGCGATGAGCAGTGTCCAGGAGAGTGGGCCCGGAGCAGCCAGAAGCATGCCGATCAACGCACAGAAGGCCGCGAGCATCACGACGCGCGGCTTGGTGAGCGCGAGATACTGCGCCGCCACATGGCGCCATTCGGCATAGAGGGTGCGGGACAGTTGCATCGCCGTGGGGAGGGTCAGACTTGGTCGATCGAGCGGGCAACACGGAAGTTTAGCACCACCATCAGCGCCAGCAGGATCGCAGCGCCTCCGGTGTGCGCGACCGCGATGCTGATCGGCAAGCTGAACCAGACATTGGATATCCCCAGGCAGAACTGAATGACGACCATCAGGCCCAAGGCGCGGGCGAGCGGTTGAGTCCCCTCGATCCGCGACAAACGATACGCGAGCCAGGCGAGCCAGGCGACGACCAGCAAAGCGCCCAACCGGTGCATGAAGTGAATGGTTGTGAGCGCCTCGACCGGCAGGAACTCGCCGTCGTCGGTCTTGCCCAGCTCACGCAAAACGTGAAAGGCATCGCCGAAGTTCATCGTCGGCCACCAGCGACCCTGGCAGGTCGGCAGATCGGTGCAGGCGAGCGCGGCGTAGTTGGTACTGGTCCAGCCACCGAGCAGGATCTGTCCGCAAAGAAGAGCGAGGCCGATCAGCGCGGCCCGGCGCAGCCCGTAGAGCTGCTCCGGGTCACGCAGACGTGGCTCGCGTAGCTGCCGCAGCAGCAGTCCGATCAGCAGTGCAAAGGTGAGCAGGCCTCCAGCCAGATGCAGCGTCACGATCGCTGGCTTGAGGAGCAGCGTCACGGTCCACATGCCAAACATCCCCTGCAGAATCACCACACCCACCAGCGCCATCGGTAGCGCCGGCGACTGATCGAGGGCCCGGCGCAGCCGCCACGCTTGAACTGCAATCACGATGATCAGCAGACCCAGGAAACTCGCGATGTAGCGGTGAACCATCTCCCGCCAGGCCTTGCCCATCGAGACCGGGCCGTGCTCGCCACCTTGATCGGCAACCGCCTGGGCGATCTGCGAGCTCGCACCCTTGGGCGTGAGCTTGCCGTAGCAGCCCGGCCAGTCCGGGCAACCAAGCCCTGCATCGGTGAGGCGCACCCACGCGCCAATCATGATCAGCAGGAGCGTGAGGGCCGCTGTGAACCCGATCAGTCGCGCATAGCGCAGGAGCGCTGGCCGAGCGGGGTCGTCGGGGGCATAACGGAACAAGTCTCGGGTCATGTCGGGCGCCCTGTTGCGAAAGGGTTTAACCCACGCGCGAGGCGCGCAGGAGCTTGCTGAGATCCTTCTTCATCCGGCTGGGGTCGGCGCCGATCGGGTAGCGCATCATGAGGTGGCCCATTGGATCGATGATGAAGATGTGCTGCGAGGGTTCGGCCCCCGGTGCGGCAGGGAAGTGCTCGGCCAGCACCTGCGGGTCGATCCGCAGGACGCGTAGCCCCTCGTGATCGGCGAGCCGTGCCGGGTCTGGCTGGGCCGCATCGGTCAACAGCCACACCCGCTCCACCCGCTCGCGCTCTCGACCTGTGGTGAGCCGCACCTGCCGCATGTGATAGAGCCGCTCGGCACAGTCGCCGGGGCAAACGGCCGGCGCCGCGGTCACGAGCACCCATTTGCCGCGCAAGGCTGAAAGCGTGGCGGGCTCGCTCTGGCCCGTGCGCACGGCCACCTCGCTCACCGAGCGCTGCGGCTCGATCAGGTCGGCATAGTTGACTCGGCCCTCCGGGCGGATGACGTAATAGGTGAAATAGGAGGCGATCACGGGCGAGGCGCAGGCGAGGAGGATGAGTGCGAGTTTCAGGCGGGTCCTGCGCAGCTGCCGTGATTCGTTCGGGGCGGCTCGGTCGGTGGTGAGGCTCATGGGTTCCGTCGGGTCCGTTGTCGTATCGTGAGTGCAAGCCACAAGCCCGCGGTCAGTGCTGCAAGCGCGTACCACTGCGCGGCGTAACCATGATGCCGATCGACGCCCGCGCCCGGCACGGGCCAGTCGCGCACCAGACCGTCGCCTGTTGCCGCATCCGTCTGCCGCAAGAGCACCGGTGCGAGCTCTAGCCCTGACCAGCGGCCAAAGCCCTCAAGGCTCGCGTTTTGCCAGATCCTGTCGGCGGGGCCCGGCGTGTTCGAGCGCGACAGCTCAAGACTCTGGGCGAGATCAGCTTCAACCCAGGCCATGAGGCTCACCGGGTCGTCGGTGGTCGGCAAGACCGGCAACCGCGTTCGCTCGGCGGGGTCGCTGGCCACCCAGCCCCGCAGCACGAGCGCGATCTGACGATCTCCCTGAATTTTAATCGGCGTGAGCACATGGAAGCCGGCACGCCCACGCCAGGTACGGTTATCGACAAACACGGTGTGTTGATTCAACCACTGCCCACTGAGCGTGACCCGATGGCCGATCGACGTGACGTCGAGCAGGTGGTTGTGGCCGATCCGAACAGGCGCAGCGGCGAGTGCCGCATCGATCCGAGCCTGCAGCTCGGCTTTCTCGGCGGCTCGCCGCATCTGCCAGTTGCCCAGCGAGACCGTGAGCGCGATCACGGCCATTGCCGCCAGCGTCGGCAGCCATCGCCACAAACGGGAGTGGGTCTTGAGGCTCATGGCATGATCGACAACTGGCGCGAACAGCCCCCTGCTGTCGCTCCCGACCGCCCCTGGAGGCCGCCCTTGAAGATCGTGATCATCGTCGCCTTTGTGCTGATCATCGGCAGCCTTGCCTCGGCGCTGGTGTTCATGATCCGCGACCGCGGGCGCACCCACAACACCGTCCGGGCACTTGCGCTCAGGGTCGGCTTTTCGATTGCTCTCTTTGTCCTGATCCTGATCGCCCATCAACTGGGCTGGATCCAGGCGGGAGGCGTCCCAGTGGGCGTGCGCTAGCGGCTCGGGCGAGCCTCTAGCCCGGGGGCTGCGCCCGCCCAGTCAGTCCTGGGCGGGACGGGGCTTGAGCGAATGAGCTCAGCGCCCCGAAGTCGCCGGCATAACCGCAGGTCAAAGGCGCGTTCAGATCCCGGCGCCGATCACAGCCAGTAGACCACGACGTAAAGCCCGAGCCAGACCACGTCGACAAAGTGCCAGTACCACGCCGCCGCTTCGAAGCCGAAATGCTGATCGGCCGTGAAGTGCCCCTTGATGAGCCGAAACAGAATCACCGTCAGCATGATCGCGCCCACGGTCACGTGAAAGCCGTGGAAACCGGTGAGCATGAAGAAGGTCGAGCCAAAGATGCCCGAGCTGAGCTTCAGGTTCAGGTCGCGGTAAGCGTGTATGTACTCGTAGGCCTGGCAGCCCAGGAAGATGGCGCCCAGAAGAACCGTCGCAATCATCCAGAAAATGACCGCACCGCGGCGACTTTCCTTGAGCGCGTGGTGCGCGATCGTCAGAGTGA